>CALMID010000435.1 GCA_937863915.1 uncultured Pseudomonas sp. | reverse complement strand
TGCTTGCGCAGCAGGCGCGCGCTGTCCCAACCGGTAAGCAGCACCGCCAGCCAGATCGGCAGGTAGGTCAGCAGCTGTGCCGGGTTGAACAGCTCGCCGAGAAACAGTACCGAGGCGGCAAACAGCAGCACCGGCTCGACATAGCTGAGAATGCCGAACAACCCCAGCGGCAGCAGACGGCTGGCGGCCATCATCGCGCCGAAGGCCAGGGCACTGAACAGGCCCAGGCCCGGTAATAGCCAGGCCAACTGTGGCGCCTGCTGCAGCAGATCGGCACGACCGAGGGTGAGGATCAGGCCGATAGCCAGCGGCGCCAGCACCAGCATTTCCAGAATGAAGCCGGACAAGGCGTCCAGTCGCATCCAGCGGCGCAGCATGAAATACGGCGGATAGCCCAGCGCGGAGACCAGGGTGACCCAGGAAAAGGCACCGGTCAGCCACAGCTCATGCGCCACGCCCAGCAGGGCGCAGCCCACCGCCACCTGCTGCAGCGGGCGCAGACGTTCGCCATAGAACAGGCGGCCGACCAGCACCATGACCAGCGGCAGGAGGAAATAACCCAGCGACACCTCCAGCATGTGCCCGGTCAGCGGCGCCCACAGAAAGATGCCCCACTGCACGCCCATCATCGCCGCCGACAGGGGCAATGCCAGCCACAGCAGCGGCTCGTGCCGCAGGCGCCGGAAGGCCGCCAGCACCACCGGCCACTGGCGCATCAGCAATACCAGCAGTAGCACGGCCGGGATCGACCACAGCACGCGCTGGGCAAAAATCTGCACGGCATCCAGCGGTGCCAGCCAGCGCACATAACCCGGCATCAGGGCGAACATGAACGACGAGGCCAGCGATAGCGCCACCCCTTGACCCGACAACTTCACAACAACCTCCGGCCACCGTCGGCCGGGCAGAATCCCAGCACAATGCGTTCAGTATTTTTAACATAGCAGACATAAAAAAACCGGCCTGTTTACACAGACCGGCAAGCTCGGGGTTCTGACCCCGACAGGGCGACCGGCGGAGCAGCCGGCCGCAGGAGAGCTTCAGGCGACCGCGCCAATCGCCTCGCGCGCCGTCGCCAGACCGCGCAACTGGAACTCCTCACCCATGTTCAGCCCTTCGGCATGGATGAACTGCACGTCATGAATGCCGATAAAGGCCAGCGCCTGACGCAGATACGGCTCCTGATGATCCAGCGGGCCACCGGCGTACACGCCGCCACGGGCCGTCAGGACGATGGCGCGCTTGCCAGTGAGCAGCCCCTGCGGGCCGGTCTCGGTGTATTTGAAGGTCACCCCGGCGCGCAGCACATGGTCCAGCCAGGCTTTCAGGGTGCTGGGGATGCCGAAGTTGTACATCGGTGCAGCCAGAACCAGCACATCGGCGGCCAGCAGTTCTTCGGTCAGCTCGTTGGAGCGGGCCAGCGCCGCCTGCTCGGCGGGGGTCTGCTCGGCAGCCGGCTTCATCCAGCCGCCCAGCAGGTCGGTATCCAGGTGCGGCAGGCGGGTGCTGGCCAGATCGCGCTGGACGATCTGATCGGCCGGATGGCTGGCCTGCCAATGCTGGAGAAATTCGGCGGTGAGCTGACGGGAAATAGAGCCCTGCTGACGGGCACTGCTTTCAACAACGAGAAGACGCGACATGGTGGGCTCCATCGGGGTGGTGTGTGTCGATGGGGCCCAGTGTGCGCAACAGATGATCGATAAAAAAGCGCAAAAATCCGCTTTAAAAGATCATCAAATTCGATTAATCATGTCACTTGCTGTCGGCGAGCTGGCAGGTCAGCTTGATCCGCAGGCGAATCACACTGCGTTTGAACTTGACCGTCAGATTGGCCTCGCCGCGGCCCGGCAGCACGGCTTTGCGCGTGCGCCCGGATTCCGGGCCGTTGCGAAACACCGCCGTGCACTGCGCCGCGCTGTCACCCAGGTTGTAGAGCGCCAGGGCCGCCATGTCATGGTCGATCTCGATGGTCTGGTAGGACACTTCGGCACCGTTCATCTGCTTATCCACTTCAATGGGATAAGCCAGGGCAACACCAGGCAGCAGGCACAGCAGGGCAAGACAGACGGATTTCATCGGGCAGCTCCTTGAACGAGGGCGCCAGATTAAAAGTACTGGGGCAGCATTACCAGCGCCCATGGAGAAGCAAGATGAAGGCTCCCCGCGTAACGCTCGACCAGTGGCGCACCCTGCAGGCCGTGGTCGACCATGGCGGCTTTGCCCAGGCCGCCGAGGTGCTGCACCGCTCGCAATCCTCGGTCAGCTATACCGTGGCGCGCATGCAGGAACAGCTGGGGGTGCCGCTGCTGCGTATCGACGGACGCAAGGCCGTGCTCACCGAGGCCGGCGAAGTGCTGCTGCGCCGCTCGCGGCCGCTGGTCAACCAGGCCAGCCAGCTGGAGGAACTGGCCCTGCACATGGAACAGGGCTGGGAAGCCGAGGTGCGTCTGGTGGTGGATGCCGCCTACCCCACCGCGCGCCTGCTGCAGGCCCTGGCGGCGTTCATGCCGCAGAGCCGCGGCTGCCGCATCAAGCTGCGCGAGGAAGTGCTCTCCGGGGTCGAGGAAGTGTTGCTGGAAGGTTCCACCGACCTGGCCATCAGCAGCCTGTCGATTGCCGGCTACCTGGGCCGCGAACTGGAAGCCGTGGAGTTCCTCCCGGTGGCCCACCACGACCACGCCCTGCATCGCCTGCAGCGCGAGCTGACCTTTCAGGACCTGGAAACCCAGCTGCAGGTGGTGATCCGCGACAGCGGTCGCACCCAGCCACGGGATGTCGGCTGGCTTGGCGCCGAACAGCGCTGGACGGTCGGCAGCCTGGCCACGGCCGCCACCTTCGTCGCTAGCGGCCTGGGCTTCGCCTGGCTGCCGCGTCACCTGATCGAGCGCGAGCTGCACGAGGGGCTGCTGAAAATCCTGCCCCTGCAGCAGGGCGCCATCCGCCACCCGCGTTTCTACCTGTATGCCAACAAGAGCAAACCGCCGGGCCCGGCCACGCAGATTCTGGTCAACCTCTTGACCACCTTCGACGCCGTGCCGCTGAATGCAGCCTATGCCGCTCCCCAACTGATCAGCTAAGGACAGCCCATGCCCTACTTCACCCACCAGGATTGCCAGCTGCACTACGAGGAATATGGCCAGGGCGAACCGCTGCTGCTGGTTCACGGCCTGGGTTCGAGCATCCGCGACTGGGAGTACCAGATCCCCGTACTGAGCCAGCACTACCGGGTGATTGCCCTGGATGTGCGCGGCCACGGCCAGTCCGACAAGCCGCGCCAGCGCTACCGGATCGCCACCTTCGCCGCCGATGTGGCGGCGCTGATCGAGCACCTGGGATTGAGCCAGGTGCATCTGGTGGGCATCAGCATGGGCGGCATGATCGGCTTCCAGCTCGGGGTCGACCGGCCGGAGCTGCTGCAGAGCCTGACCATCGTCAACAGCGGTCCCGAGGTCAAACCCCACTCGCTGCGCGACTGCGTGGAAATCGGCAAGCGCTGGCTGCTGTCGCGCCTGCTCAGCCTCGACACCATCGCCAAGGCGCTGGGCAAACTGCTCTTCCCCAAACCGGAACAGGCCGATCTGCGGCGCAAGATCGAACAGCGCTGGCCGGAGAACGACAAGCGCGCCTACCTTGCCAGCCTGGATGCCATCATCGGCTGGGGTGTGCGTGAGCGTCTGGCACGCATCAACTGCCCGACCCTGGTGATCACCGCCGACCGCGACTACACGCCGGTCAGTCTCAAGGAAGCCTACGTACGCGAACTGCCCGACGCCCGCCTGGTGGTGATCGAGGACTCGCGCCACGCCACGCCGCTGGATCAACCCGAACGTTTCAACCAGACCCTGCTGGAGTTCATCCGCAGCCACGTCCAACCTGCCTAAGGAAAGCCCCATGCTCAAACACCTCATGATGACTGCCTGCACCCTGCTGCTCAGCGGCCAGCTGCTCGCCGCCGACAAGCCGCACGTACTGCTGACCACCTCGCTGGGCGAGATCGAACTGGAACTGGACGACGCCAAGGCGCCGGTCACCGTGGCCAACTTCCTCGGCTACGTCGATGCCGGCTACTACAACGGCACCGTATTCCACCGCGTAATCCCCAACTTCATGATCCAGGGTGGCGGCTTCACCGCCGACATGCAGCAGAAGGAAACCCGCGCGCCGATCCAGAACGAAGCCGGCAATGGCCTCGCCAACGAGCGCGGCAGCATCGCCATGGCCCGCACCAACGATCCGGACTCGGCCACCAGCCAGTTCTTCATCAACCACAAGGACAACGACTTCCTCAACCGCAGCGGCAGCAGCGCCGGTTACGCGGTGTTCGGCAAGGTCGTGCGCGGCCTCGATGTGCTCGACAAGATCGCCCAGGTGCCGACCGGCAACCGTGGCATGCACCAGAACGTGCCGAACGAACCGGTGCTGATCCAGGCCGCCAGCCGTCTCTGAGCAGCGCCCCGGACCCTGCACTAGACTGTTGTAGGACCCTGCTGCGCCACGCCCAAGCGCGGCGATCAGCAGGGCCTTGTCGCCGTAATTCATCGAGACCGCTGCATGCCGCGCCTGCTCCTGGCTTTCCTGCTGTGCCTTATGAGCGCCCCGCTATGGGCCCTGCCCAGTGCAGTGTTCGAGCAAAACGACCTGCGCCTGCCGCTCGGCCAGCAGATGGGCTATCTGCGCGACGATGCCGGAGCCCTCAAGCTCGAAGAAGTCATCGCCCTCCCCGACAGCGCCTTCACCCCCGTCAACAAGCCACATGCCAACCTGGGCAAGAACTCGGCCGTGTGGTGGTTCCGCGTGCACCTGGACAATCGCCTGCCGCATGCCCTGCCGGGCTTTTTCGAGATCAACTACCCGCTGCTTGATGACATCCAGCTGACCCTCAGCAACCCCGACGGCAGTCGCCTCAACCAGCGCAGCGGCGACCGCCGGGCCTTCGCTACCCGTCCGGTGCAGGTCCGCAACTTCTGGTTTCCCGCTGAACTGGCACCCGGCACCAGCACCCTGACGCTGCGTATCGAGTCGAGCAGCACGGTGATGGTGCCGCTGTTCTTTGCCACCGCCACCGCCAGCGCCGCCCAGCAGGAAAACCTCATGGGCTTCAACGGCGCCTTCTACGGCGTGGTCGTGGCCATGACCTGCTACAACCTGTTCCTGTTTCTGGTGCTGCGCGAGCGTGCCTATTTCTGGTACCTGATCTACAGCGCCAACATGGGTCTGTATGGCGCCTGCTTCGACGGCATGCTGTTCAAGATGCTGCCCAACAACGTCGAACTGCAGTCGGTCAGCATCTACATCCTGATGTATACCCTGTGCCTGACCGCCACCCAGTTCAGCCGGCACTTCCTGCAGACCGCTCTGCACTTCCCGCGTCTGGACCATGGTCTGCGCCTGATGATGTGGCTGGTGCTGGGCATCTTTGCCAGCGGCCCGCTGATCGGCCTGCAGGCCTGGAACGTGCTGGCCAGCCTGTCGGTGCTGGGCAACTCGCTGGCCCTGCTGCTGGCGGGCGTCTATGTCTGGCGCGGCGGTCAGCGCTTCGGTTCCTACTACATCTTTGCCTGGAGCGTGCTGCTGCTCTCGCTGATCAACGCCACCGCCGGTTCCCTGGGGATCGAACTGTTCGGCCCGTTCAGCGCCGACTCGGTGAAGATCGGCGTAACCATCGAGCTGATCACCCTGTCCATCGGCCTGGCCGACCGCATCAACGCGCTCAAGGAAGAAGGCTTCCGTTCCCGTCGCGAGGCCGAGCAGGCGGTGGTCGAGAGCGAGGCCAAGAGCCGCTTCCTGGCCAAGATGAGCCACGAGATCCGCACCCCGCTCAACGGCGTGCTGGGCATGCTGCAACTGCTCAAGGAAACTCCGCTCGACCGCAGCCAGCGCTTCTATGTCGACACCATCGCCAGTTCCGGCTCGGCACTGATGACGGTGATCAACGACATCCTCGATTACGCGCGCATCGAGTCCGGCAAGATGGCTCTGGAAGAAATCCAGATCGATATCGAGCAACTGCTCTCGGAAACCTTCAGCCTGTTCACCGCCCAGGCCCTGGACAAGCGCCTGCGCCTCTACCTGAGCCTGGAACGTGGCGTACCACGGCACATCCATGGTGACCCGACGCGCCTCAAACAGGTGCTGATGAACCTGCTGGGCAATGCCCTGAAATTCACCGCCGAAGGCCAGGTCAGCCTCACCGCCCGTGTGCTGGAGCTGCCCGGGCAGGCGCCACGCCTGCAGATCACGGTCAGCGACAGTGGTATCGGCATCCGTCCGGAAGCGCTGGAAACCCTGTTCAAGTCCTTTGCCCAGGCAGACTCCAGCACTACCCGGCGCTATGGCGGCACCGGCCTGGGCCTGGCCATCAGCAAGGATCTGGTGGAGATGATGGGCGGTCACATCGAGGTGCAGAGCACCCTCGGTCAGGGCACCAGCTTCAGCTTCGACATGGCCCTGCAACCAGCCGACCAGGCCGAACGCGACGAACTGAGCGAACTGCTCAACGGCCAGCATGCCGTGCTCGCCTCACTCGACAGCGACGGCCTGCAGCACCTTTCCCACCTGCTGCAGCGCTGGGGCCTGCACACCGAGCTGTGCCGCACCCCCGAGCAGCTCGGCAGCGCCATGCACAGCTACCGGCAGCCGCCGCTGCTGATCGTCATGGCGCCCTGGCCCGGCGGTCCGCAGCATGCCCTGGATAGCCTGCGCGGGCAGTTGAGCCAGGGCCAAAAGGTGCTCCTGCTGTGCCCGCCGGAACAGTGCCGGCCCAACCAGATCGGCGCCGCCCTGAGCATCACCAGCCTGGCCCAGCCGGTTGCCATCACGCCGCTGCGTCAGGCCCTGCAGGAGCTGTACCGCCCCACCGCGCAAGTGCTGCAACTGGCCCCGCGCGAGCTGGCCCCGGCCAGCGGCCCGGCACCCTGCGTACTGGTCGCCGAGGACAACCCGGTCAACCAGCTGGTGATCCAGGGCTTTCTCGGCAAGCGCGGCTATCAGGTCCGCCTGGTCACCAACGGTCTCAACGCCGTGGAAGAGTTCCGCCGCGCGCCGCAGCGTTACCAGCTGATCCTGATGGACTGCGAGATGCCGGAGATGGATGGCTTCGAGGCGACCCGGCAGATCCGCCAGTTCGAGCAGCAACAAGGGCTGCCACCGGTGCCGGTGATCGCCCTGACCGCGCATATCTTCGACGAGCACCGCGAGGAAGGGCAGCGCGCCGGCATGAACGAGTTTCTCGGCAAGCCGGTCGACCGCGTACAGCTGTACACCACCCTCGATCGCTACCTCGACAGCGGTGCCTGACTCAGGCACCCTGCGCCGCCGCACCGCCGAGACCGCCGCATGCTGATCCCCTACCAGATGCTCGAAGCCGACACCCTGCAACGCCTGATCGAAGACTTCGTTACCCGCGAAGGCACCGACAACGGCGACGACACGCCGCTGGCCACGAGGGTGGCACGTGTGCAGCAGGCGCTGAAACGCCGCGATGCGGTGATTGCCTTCGACAGCGAGCACCAGCAGTGCCAGCTGATGCTGCGCAGTGAAGTGCCGCGCGAGTGGCTGGAAGATTATCTGAGCGATCAGGACGCCGAATAGCGCGGCCCCAGCAGCAGAATGGCCGCGCCGAGCAGGCACAGGGCCACGCCCAGCCAGTCACTGAGCAGCGGCTTCTGCCGCTCCACCAGCGCCAGCCAGACCAGCGCCGCCACCACATAGACACCGCCGTAGGCGGCATAGGCGCGCCCGGCGAAGGCGGCCTCGGCACGGGTCAGCAACAAGGCAAACAGCAGCAGGCTGAACAGCCCGGGCAGGCACCACCAGAAAGAACGCTCCAGGCGCAGCCACAACCAGAAGCTGTAGCAACCGGCGATCTCGAAGAACGCCGCCAGAGCAAACCACAGGTAACTGCTCACCGCCTCAGCTCGCTCTCGTGCTCCCAGGTGCAACGCACGCGCAGATCGTCTTCATCGGGGCTGTGAAAACCGCGCTCACTCTCCCAGCGGAAGGTGTGAGTGCCATTCAGCTCGGTTTCCAGGTGCACCACCGCGCTGGCCCAGTAGAGCCGTTTGAGCAGCGCCTCGAACTCGGCCACCCACAACGCCCACTCGTACTCGACCGCCTTGTAGCTGGCACCGAAATGGATCATCTGGGTCTGGAACAGGCCGGCGCCCTCCTCCTGACAGCAGGAGAACATGTCACGGCCGATGAACGGCCAGGCATCCCCCGCCGGCAGGCTGGCCAGCACCCGGCGGTTGATACTGCGGCGCAGACGCTGCTCGCCCGCATCCTGGGAAGGCCAGTCGCGAATGCAGCCGTAGACCAGAGATTCCGATTCCACGCAAAGACTCCAGAAAAACCAGGCTGCCTTCTAACACAGGCGCCGGCCACTGGAAAGGAACGCCGTGGCAAGTGCACGGCAAGACGATCAAAGCCCGGCAGAAAGACCGGTCCAGAGCCGCTGCACGCTTCATACGAACGTGCAGCGATCACCAGCAGGACGGCTTAACCCGGCTGCGTTTTGCTGCGCATCTTGCCCGCCATGTTGGCCATCTCGTCGTACAGCAGCTGCGGATTCTTCTGCTTCAGCGCCCAGGCCATACGGCCCTGCTCGTGGGGAAGAATCATGAAGCTGCCCTTGGCCACTTCGGCATAGACGTATTCGGCAATATCGGCGGCGCTGATCGGCGAGCTTTCCAGCAGCTTGCCGACCTGCTGCTTCATGGCCGGGGTCGGGCCGCGGAAGGAGTCCAGCAGGTTGGTCTGGAAGAACGACGGGCAGACCACGTGCACGCCGACCTGCTCGTCACGCAGCTCGATCAGCAGGCTCTCGGACAGCGCCACTACGCCGGCCTTGGCCACGTTGTAATTGCTCATCGCCGGGCCCTGCATCAGCGCCGCCATGGAGGCGATGTTGATGATCTTGCCGTGGCTCTTCTGCAGCAGCGGCAGGAAGGCCTTGCAGCCCTTGACCACGCCCATCAGGTTGATCGCGATCTGCCAGTCCCAGTCTTCCAGCGACAGCTCGTTGAAGAAGCCACCGGAGGCCACGCCGGCATTGTTGATCACCACATCGATGCCGCCCAGACGCTCCTCGCAGGCCTGGGCCAGGGCGGTGAGCTGGCTGTAGTCGCGCACATCACAGCGCTGGATGAAGCCATCACCGCCGGCTTCGCGGACCAGCTTGAGGGTTTCTGCCAGGCCGGCTTCGTTGACGTCGGCCAGCGCCAGCTGACAGCCTTCGCGCGCCCAGCGCAGGGCCAACTCGCGGCCCAGACCGGAGCCGGCGCCAGTGATCATGATGCGGTTTTGCATGGTGAGGAACCTTAGGCAGCGGGTAGATGGGCGCAGTCTAGTCAGTACGACCGTGCACCACAGCTTCCATCAGGCCACTGAATACCGCAGGCAAACCGCCGGGTTCATGCCGCAGGCAACCCATTGAGTCTGTCAGCCTTCCGGCTAGTCCGGAACGCCCAGATTTACCCTGGCATAGTCGGCAAAATCAGCCGCATTCAGCGGCCGGGCAAACTGGTAGCCCTGCCCCTGCTCGCAACCCAGCTCGGCCAGCAGCGCGGCGGTGGTCGGGTCCTCGATACCTTCGGCGGTGGTGGTCAGGCCCAGGCTGTGGGCCATGCCGATGATGGCGGTGACAATGGTGCGCGCCGAGTGTTTGTCCTGCACCTCCCGCACGAAAGAGCGGTCGATCTTCAGCTTGTCGACGCGAAAACGCTGCAGGTACGCGAGGTTGGAGTAACCGGTGCCGAAGTCGTCGATGGCCAGCCGCACACCCAGGCCCTTGAGGCGTTCGAGCAGCTCGGCGAAGTCGGCGCTGTCATGCAGCAGTACGGTTTCGGTGAGTTCCAGCTCCAGGCATTCGGCCGGCAGATGGGCGCGCTGCAGGGCCGTCTGAACCAGCAGATCGAGATTGCCGCGACGAAACTGCACCGGCGACAGGTTGATCGCCAGCACAAAGCGCGGCAGGCCCTGCTGCAGCCAGGCGCTGAGCTGGTGGCAGGCCTCGCTGAGCACCCACTCACCAATCTCGACGATCAGCCCGGAGCGCTCGGCCACCGGAATGAAGCGCTCGGGACTGATCAGCCCCTGCTCCGGGTGCTGCCAGCGGATCAGCACCTCGGCACCCTGCAGGCGGCCGCTGGCCAGCTCGACAATCGGCTGGTAATGCAGGATGAACTCACCCTGGCGCAGAGCCGTGCGCAGGCCGGCATCCAGCTGCAACTGCTGCAGCAGGTTGGCATTCATCTGCGCATCGAAGAAACGGAACGCCCGTCGCCCGGACTCCTTGGCCTGGTACATGGCGGTATCGGCATGCTGGCTGAGCTCAGCAAAGCTGCTGCCATCCTGCGGGTACAGGGCAATGCCGATCGAGCAACTGGTGACCACCTCGACGCCATTGATCTGCACCGGTTGCGCCAGGCTGGCGAGGATCTTGCGCGCCACCTGCGCGGCATCCTCGGCCCCACCGATCTCCCCCAGCACGATAAGGAACTCGTCGCCGCCCTGGCGACTGACCGTGTCGATCTCCCGCACCGCCTCGCCCAGGCGGCGCGCTACCGCCTTGAGCAGGTTGTCGCCGGCGGCATGACCGAGGGAGTCGTTGACCGTCTTGAAGTTGTCCAGGTCCAGATACAGCAGGGCTACCTGGCACTGGTGCCGGCGGGCCTGTGTCAGCGCCTGCTCCAGGCGGTCCTGCAGCAACAGGCGGTTGGGCAGCCCGGTCAGGGCATCGTGCTGGGCCAGATGACTGAGACTGGCCTGCGACTGCCTGACCCGCTGGTTTTCCTGATCCAGGCGCAACAGAGCGCGGCGCAGATCATTGGCCAGCAACCAGGCCGTGGCGGCCACCAGCCCCAGCAGCACCACGATATTGACGAAGCGCCGCAGTCCCAGGGGCTTGGCGTCGAAGCTCTGCCAGCCGGCCACCGCGGCGTAATTGAACAGGCCCTGAACCAGCACCATCAGCACCAGCAGCACCAGCAGCACCCGTGGCTTGGCCAGCAGCGCCGCCATCACCAGGATCGCCGCATAGCCGAGCATGGCGCCGTTATAGGGCCCCTGATCGAACCACATGGCCAGCGAGAGAATGGCGAACAGCGCCATCAGCAGAATCTGCTTGGCCAGCTCGTGCCAGCCGCGGCGACTGAGCAGCCAGGTAGCACCGGCCAGAAACCAGCTGGCAACGATCATCAGCAGCACCAGGCCGCGTCCGGGAAACAGGTTGGTTGCCGCCATCACCGGCAGGCCGACCAGCAGCAACAGGCAGAGCTGCTCGACCCGGCGATTCTCGCCGCGTTGCAGGTCCGCCGAAGGTTCCACGGGGTCAGCCGCCATGCTGGGGTTCTCCGCCGCGACAGCAGGCCAGGGAAAGGGCGTCGCAAGCACAGCAAGACTAGCCGAACGCCACTACCGACGTCGCCCCACAGAGGCGCGCATAAAAAAAGGCCGCCCGAAGGCGGCCTGAAAGTTCGGAGTCAGCGGTGGATCAGTGGGCTACTGCACCACTGGCACCCAAACCGGTCTGCGAACGGACGAACTGCGGCAGGAAGCGGGCACGTTCTTCAGCAGCCGATGCGGAGGTATCGGTGATGGAGAAGAACCAGATGCCGGCAAAGGCAATCGCCATGGAGAACAGCGCCGGGTACTCGTACGGGAACACCGCCTGAGCGTTGCCCAGCACCTGCACCCACACGGTCGGGCCGAGGATCATCAGGGTCACCGCGGTCAGCAGGCCCAGAGAGCCGCCAATCAGCGCACCGCGGGTGGTCAGCTTCTTCCAGTACATGCTGAGGAACAGTACCGGGAAGTTGCAGCTGGCGGCGATGGAGAAGGCCAGACCGACCATGAAGGCGATGTTCTGCTTCTCGAACAGGATGCCCAGACCGATGGCCAGCACACCCAGGCACACGGTGGTGATCTTCGATACGCGCAGCTCATCCTTGTCGTTGGCCTTGCCCTTCTTGAACACGCTGGCATACAGGTCGTGGGACACCGCCGAAGCACCAGCCAGGGTCAGACCGGACACCACCGCGAGGATGGTGGCGAAGGCCACGGCCGAGATGAAGCCGAGGAACAGGCTGCCGCCGACGGCGTTGGCCAGGTGGATGGCCGCCATGTTGTTGCCGCCCAGCAGGGCACCGGCACCGTCCTTGAACATCGGGTTGGTGCTGACCAGCAGGATCGCGCCGAAACCGATGATGAAGGTCAGGATGTAGAAGTAGCCGATGAAGCCGGTGGCGTAGAACACCGATTTGCGGGCTTCCTTGGCATCCGAGACGGTGAAGAAGCGCATCAGGATGTGCGGCAGACCGGCAGTACCGAACATCAGCGCCAGACCCAGGGAGATCGCCGAGATCGGGTCCTTCACCAGGCCACCGGGGCTCATGATGGCCTCACCTTTCGGGTGAACCTTGATGGCTTCGCTGAACAGGGTGGCGAAGTCGAAGTTGACGTGCTTCATCACCATCAGCGCCATGAACGAGGCACCGGACAGCAGCAGCACGGCCTTGATGATCTGCACCCAGGTGGTGGCCAGCATGCCGCCGAACAGCACGTAGCAGACCATCAGGATACCGACCAGGATCACCGCCACGTGGTAGTTCAGGCCGAACAGCAGCTCGATCAGCTTGCCGGCACCGACCATCTGCGCGATCAGGTAGAAGGCCACCACCACCAGCGAGCCACAGGCCGACAGGGTGCGGATTTCCTTCTGCTTGAGGCGATAGCTGGCCACGTCGGCAAAGGTGAACTTGCCCAGGTTGCGCAGGCGCTCGGCGATCAGGAACAGGATCACCGGCCAGCCGACCAGGAAGCCGATCGAGTAGATCAGGCCGTCATAGCCGGAGGTGAATACCAGCGCGGAAATACCCAGGAAGGACGCCGCCGACATATAGTCGCCGGCAATCGCCAGGCCGTTCTGGAAGCCGGTGATGCTGCCGCCGGCGGTGTAGTAGTCAGCCGCCGAGGTGTTGCGCTTGGAGGCCCAGTAGGTGATGTACAGGGTGGCGCCGACGAAGGCGACGAACATCAGGATGGCGGAAATGTTCAGCGGCTGGCGCTGCACATCGCCTTCCAGCGCACCGGCAGCCCAGAGGGCCGGTGCCACGGCCATCAGGCCGAGGGTAGTAAGCAGGCGGGCGATCATTGCTGTACCTCCTCCAGGATGCTTTTGTTGAGGGCGTCGAACTCGCCATTGGCGCGCTTGACGTAGATGCCGGTCAGAACAAAAGCAGACAGAATCAGACCCACGCCCAGCGGAATGCCCCAGGTGGTCGGGCTGTCCGGATTGATGCGGGTGCCGAGCAGCTGCGGCTCGAAGGCGATCAGGATGATGAAGGCCAGATACAGGCCGAGCATGATGATCGACAGCAGCCAGGCGAAACGCTCGCGTTTGGCCACCAGTTCCTGGAAGCGCGGATTGGCTTGTATCCGCTCGTAGATGGGATCGTTCATTGTTAGAGTCCTCCGCAGCGCAAGTGCTGTGAGTCCACTCTAGAACCACCAGTAAATGGCGACAGACGACCTTAGTCGTAGATTCCCACCCGCCTCGACCAAAGTCGCAGAGCCACGCCAGCCGTGGTCTTGCGCCGATCCGGCAAGGGCCGTCACGGCGCGTGATTGGCGCCGGCTATGGCGCCGATGGACAACGCCGATTTCTCCGGCAGCAGTCCCCTGACTAGGCTTGCCCATACGCAATGATTCCTGCTGGAGGCACGCCATCATGCTCAAGACCATCACCTTTACCGTCATGCACTTCTGCATCGCCTTCGGTGTGGCCTACGCCCTGACCGGCAGCGTGGCCGTGGGCGGCCTGGTGGCCGCGGTCGAGCCGCTGTGCAACTCGGTGGCCTTCTTCTTCCATGAAAAGATCTGGCAGCGCGTGGAGCGCAAGAAGCAGCAGGCCAGCCAGATTCCCCGCCACGCCTGGCTGCATCATCACGCCTGAGGGGCGGGAAATCCGCTAAGATGCGCGGCTTCGTTGGACTGACGCCTAGCCGCCATGACTCAGACTCGCCGCTTCCCCCTGCTTCCCTACCTGTTCAGCACCCTGCTGGCCCTGCTCGCCCTTGCCGGCCTGTGGCTGTGGATCGGTCAACCGGTGCACCTGGCCGACGCGGCGACTCCGACGCACAAGCTGCAATGCGCCTCCTACAGCCCGTTCGACAAGGACCAGTCGCCCTTCGACCAGCCCTTCGTGCTGCGTCCCGAGCGCATGGACGCGGACCTCGCCCTGCTGGCCACCCGTTTCGAGTGCGTGCGCACCTACTCCATGACCGGGCTGGAAGCCATCCCCGAGCTGGCCCGCAAGCACGGTCTGAAGCTGATGCTCGGCGCGTGGGTCAGCAGCAACCCGGTCGATACCCAGCTGGAAATCGACGCGCTGATCAAGGCCGCCAAGGCCAACCCCGACGTGGTCACCTCGGTGATCGTCGGCAACGAGGCGCTGCTGCGCAAGGAAGTCACTGGCGCCCAACTGGTCACGCTGATCGAGCAGGTCAAGGCCGGCGTCGAACAACCGGTGACCTACGCCGATGTCTGGGAGTTCTGGCTGCAGTACCCGGAAGTCGCCCCGGCCGTGGACTTCCTCACCATCCACCTGCTGCCCTACTGGGAAGATGATCCGCGCGGCATCGATGCCGCCCTGGCCCACGTGGCGCAGATCCGTCAGGTGTTCGGCAGCAAGTTCGCTCCCAAGGACATCTTCATCGGTGAAACCGGCTGGCCCAGCGAAGGCCGCCAGCGCGAAACCGCCCTGCCCAGCCGGGTCAACGAAGCCCGCTTCATCCGTGGCTTCGTCCATATCGCCGAGCAGAATGGCTGGCACTACAACCTGATCGAAGCCTTTGACCAGCCGTGGAAGCGCGAAAGCGAAGGCGCGGTCGGCGGCTACTGGGGTCTGTTCGACGCCGAGCGCCAGGACAACAGCGTGCTCGCCGGGCCGGTCTCCAACCTGCCGCA
>CALMID010000434.1 GCA_937863915.1 uncultured Pseudomonas sp. | reverse complement strand
ACGGCCGCCGCGGCCGCGTCATCACCGGCGCCAACAAGCGTCCGTTGAAGTCGCTCGCCGACATGCTGAAGGGCAAGCAGGGCCGGTTCCGCCAGAACCTGCTCGGCAAGCGCGTCGACTATTCCGGTCGCTCGGTCATCGTGGTGGGCCCGGAGCTCAAGCTGCATCAGTGCGGCCTGCCCAAGAAGATGGCGCTCGAACTGTTCAAGCCGTTCATCTTCGGCAAGCTGGAAACCCGCGGCATGGCCACCACCATCAAGGCGGCCAAGAAGATGGTTGAGCGCGAGCTGCCCGAGGTTTGGGACGTTCTCGCTGAAGTCATCCGCGAACACCCCGTACTGCTGAACCGCGCGCCGACCCTGCACCGTCTGGGCATCCAGGCGTTTGAGCCGGTACTGATCGAAGGTAAAGCCATTCAGCTGCACCCGCTGGTCTGCGCCGCGTACAACGCCGACTTCGACGGTGACCAGATGGCCGTGCACGTTCCGCTGACCCTCGAGGCCCAGCTGGAAGCACGCGCGCTGATGATGTCGACCAACAACATCCTGTCGCCTGCCAACGGCGAGCCGATCATCGTGCCGTCGCAGGACGTGGTACTGGGTCTGTACTACATGACCCGTGAAGCCATTAATGCCAAGGGCGAGGGTCGCGTATTTGCCGACCTGCAGGAAGTTGACCGTGTGTTCCGTGCCGGCGAAGCCGCGCTGCACGCCCGCGTCAAGGTACGTGTCAACGAAGTGGTCAACGAGAAGGACGGTTCGGTTACCCGCCGTACCCGCATTGTTGATACCACTGTTGGCCGCGCCCTGCTGTTCCAGATCGTACCGGCGGGTCTACCCTTCGACGTGGTCAACCAGTCGATGAAGAAGAAGGCGATCTCCAAGCTGATCAACCAGTGCTACCGCACCGTCGGCCTGAAAGACACCGTGATCTTCGCTGACCAGCTGATGTACACCGGTTTCGCCTACTCGACCATCTCCGGCGTGTCGATCGGCGTGAACGACTTTGTCATTCCGGACGAGAAGGCGCGCATCATCGATGCGGCCACCGCCGAAGTGAAAGAGATCGAAACCCAGTACGCCTCCGGCCTGGTGACCCAGGGCGAGAAGTACAACAAGGTGATCGACCTCTGGTCGAAGGCCAACGACGAAGTCTCCAAGGCGATGATGTCCAACCTCTCGAAAGAGAAGGTGGTCGACCGCGAAGGCAAGACTGTCGATCAGGAATCCTTCAACTCCATGTACATGATGGCGGACTCCGGTGCTCGTGGTAGCGCCGCCCAGATCCGTCAGCTGGCCGGTATGCGTGGCCTGATGGCCAAGCCGGACGGCTCCATCATCGAGACGCCGATCACCGCGAACTTCCGTGAAGGTCTGAACGTACTGCAGTACTTCATCTCCACTCACGGTGCTCGTAAGGGTCTGGCGGATACCGCACTGAAGACCGCGAACTCCGGTTACCTGACCCGTCGTCTGGTTGACGTGGCGCAAGATCTGGTGGTGACCGAGATCGATTGCGGCACCGAGCATGGTCTGCTGATGACGCCGCACATCGAAGGCGGCGACGTGGTTGAGCCGCTCGGTGAGCGCGTACTGGGTCGCGTCATTGCCAAGGACGTGTTCAAGCCGGGCACTGACGAAGTCATCGTGCCGGCCGGCACTCTGGTTGACGAGCAGTGGGTCGAGTTCATCGAGCGCAACAGCATCGACGAAGTCATCGTGCGCTCGCCGATCAGCTGTGAAACCCGCTATGGCATCTGCTCCAAGTGCTACGGTCGTGACCTGGCCCGTGGGCATCAGGTCAACATCGGCGAGGCGGTTGGTGTTATCGCTGCCCAGTCCATCGGTGAGCCGGGTACCCAGCTGACCATGCGTACCTTCCACATCGGTGGTGCGGCCAGCCGGACCTCGGCTGCCGACAGCGTCCAGGTGAAGAATGGTGGCGTGATCCGTCTGCACAACCTGAAGCATGTCGAGCGTGCCGATGGCAACCTGGTCGCGGTTTCGCGTTCCGGCGAGCTGGCCGTAGCTGACGATTTCGGTCGTGAGCGCGAGCGTTACAAGCTGCCGTACGGTGCTGTCATTTCCGTGAAGGAAGGCGACAAGGTCGACGCTGGCGCCATCGTCGCCAAGTGGGATCCGCACACTCACCCGATCATCACCGAGATGACCGGTACCGTGACCTTCGTGGGCATGGAAGAGGGCATCACCATCAAGCGTCAGACCGACGAACTGACCGGTCTGACCAACATCGAAGTGCTCGATGCCAAGGACCGTCCGGCTGCTGGCAAGGACATCCGTCCGGCCGTGAAGCTGGTCGATGCCAATGGCAAGGAACTGCTGCTGCCGGGTACTGACGTACCAGCCCAGTACTTCCTGCCGGCCAACGCTCTGGTCAATCTGACCGACGGTGCCAAAGTGGGTGTGGGCGATGTGGTTGCCCGTATTCCGCAGGAAACTTCGAAGACCCGCGACATCACCGGTGGTCTGCCGCGCGTTGCCGATCTGTTCGAAGCCCGTCGTCCGAAGGAAGCTTCGATCCTGGCCGAGATCAGCGGCACCATCTCGTTCGGTAAAGAGACCAAGGGCAAGCGCCGTCTGGTCATCACCCCGACCGATGGCAGTGATCCGTACGAAGAGCTGATTCCGAAGTGGCGTCACCTGAACGTCTTCGAAGGCGAACAAGTGAACCGCGGCGAAGTGATCTCCGACGGTCCGAGCGATCCGCACGACATCCTGCGTCTGCTGGGCGTCAGCGCCCTGGCCAAGTACATCGTCAACGAGATCCAGGACGTTTACCGTCTGCAGGGCGTGAAGATCAACGACAAGCACATCGAGACCATCCTGCGTCAGATGCTGCGTAAGGTTGAAATCACCGAGTCGGGCGATTCCAGCTTCATCAAGGGCGACCAGATGGAACTGACTCACGTCCTCGGCGAGAACGAGCGTCTGGCTGCGGATGACAAGTTCATCGCCAAGTTTGACCGCGTACTGCTGGGTATCACCAAGGCCTCGTTGTCGACCGAGTCGTTCATTTCGGCTGCTTCCTTCCAGGAAACCACCCGCGTTCTCACCGAAGCGGCGGTTACCGGCAAACGCGACTACCTGCGCGGCCTGAAGGAAAACGTCGTAGTGGGTCGTCTGATTCCGGCCGGTACTGGTCTGGCGTATCACAGCGAGCGCAAGCGCAAGCGTGATGCCGACAAGCCGGTGCGCGTAAGCGCCAGTGAGGTTGAAGCCGCACTGACCGAGGCACTGAACTCCAGCGCCAGCTAAGAAATAGTAAAGCCCCGAGTCCCGGGGCTTTGCCTTGACGGGGATTTGCAAGGTCTTTAGACTCTTGTACCCCGAAATTTGGCAGGGTTTTGCCCTGCCATTTTGTTTATGTCGAAAGACAACAGTGGAGCTATAGATGGCAACTATCAACCAGCTGGTACGCCAGCCGCGCAAGCGTATCGTCGAGAAATCCGACGTTCCTGCGCTGCAGAACTGCCCGCAGCGTCGTGGCGTGTGCACCCGTGTGTACACCACTACGCCGAAAAAACCGAACTCGGCACTGCGTAAAGTCTGCCGCGTACGTCTGACCAATGGTTTTGAAGTCACTTCCTACATCGGTGGTGAAGGTCACAACCTGCAGGAACACAGCGTCGTGCTGATCCGTGGCGGTCGTGTAAAAGACCTTCCGGGTGTGCGCTACCACACTGTTCGCGGTTCGCTGGATACCACCGGCGTTAAAGACCGTAAGCAGGGTCGTTCGAAGTACGGTACCAAGCGTCCGAAGTGATTCGGCGCCAATCTTATTTATTGAGTCGATAAGAGTAAGGTCGGGCGTGACCAGTTGTCATAGTCCCGGGCTAACCTGAAGACCGTTTGAGGGCTTATCAATGCCAAGACGTCGTGTAGCAGCAAAGCGTGAGATTCTGGACGATCCGAAATACGGAAGCCTGATCCTCGCCAAATTCATGAACCACGTGATGGAAAGCGGCAAAAAAGCTGTGGCCGAGCGCATCGTTTACGGTGCTCTGGATGCAGTTAAAGCGCGCAAGAACAGCGATCCCCTGGAGATCTTCGAGAAAGCTCTCGACGCCATCGCTCCGCTGGTCGAAGTTAAGTCCCGCCGTGTAGGCGGTGCTACCTACCAGGTTCCGGTCGAAGTTCGTCCGTCCCGTCGTAATGCTCTGGCCATGCGTTGGCTGGTGGACTTTGCCCGCAAGCGTGGCGAAAAGTCCATGGCTCTGCGCCTCGCTGGCGAGCTGCTGGATGCTGCTGAAGGCAAAGGCGCTGCTGTCAAGAAGCGTGAAGACGTGCACCGTATGGCTGAGGCCAACAAAGCGTTCTCGCACTACCGCTTCTAATTACGGCTTACCTACTTTTGCGAGGGCTTTATGGCTCGTACTACAGCAATTAACCGCTACCGGAACATCGGTATCTGTGCCCACGTTGACGCGGGCAAGACTACCACGACCGAGCGGATCCTGTTCTACACAGGTCTCAGCCACAAGATGGGTGAGGTACACGACGGCGCTGCTACCACCGACTGGATGGTGCAGGAGCAGGAGCGTGGTATTACCATCACCTCCGCTGCGATCACGACCTTCTGGGAAGGTTCGCGCGGTCAGTACGACAAGTACCGTGTAAACGTTATCGATACCCCCGGCCACGTTGACTTCACCATCGAAGTAGAGCGCTCCCTGCGCGTACTCGACGGTGCCGTTGTTGTGTTCTGTGGTACTTCCGGCGTTGAGCCGCAGTCCGAAACCGTATGGCGTCAGGCCAACAAGTACGGCGTTCCGCGTATCGTTTACGTGAACAAGATGGACCGCGCCGGTGCCGACTTCCTGCGCGTTGTTGGTCAGATCAAAAACCGTCTGGGTCACACCCCGGTTCCGGTTCAACTGGCCATCGGTGCGGAAGATGACTTCGAAGGTCAGATCGACCTGATGAAGATGAAGGCCATCTACTGGAATGATGACGACAAGGGCACCAGCTATCGCGAGGAAGAGATTCCGGCGCATCTGGTTGACCTGGCCAACGAGTGGCGCAACAACATGGTTGAGGCTGCTGCCGAAGCCAACGAAGAGCTGATGAACAAGTACCTGGAAGAGGGTGAGCTGTCGATCGAAGAGATCAAGGCCGGCCTGCGTGCTCGTACCATTGCTTGTGAAATCGTTCCGGCTGTTTGCGGTTCCTCCTTCAAGAACAAGGGCGTGCCCCTGGTTCTCGACGCTGTGATCGATTTCCTGCCTGCTCCGACCGAAATTCCTGCCATCAAGGGTGTCCATCCGGACAGCACTGATGACAACGAAATCGTTGACGAGCGTCCGGCTGACGACAATGCCCCGTTCTCGGCGCTGGCGTTCAAGATCGCGACCGACCCGTTCGTGGGTACTCTGACCTTCGTTCGCGTCTACTCGGGTGTTCTGGAGTCTGGTAGCTCGGTTATCAACTCCGTGAAAGGCAAGAAAGAGCGCGTTGGTCGTATGGTGCAGATGCATGCCAACCAGCGTGACGAGATCAAAGAAGTGCGCGCTGGCGACATCGCGGCTCTGATCGGCATGAAGGACGTCACCACCGGTGACACCCTCTGCGACATCGAGAAGCCGATCATCCTCGAGCGTATGGACTTCCCGGAGCCGGTAATCTCGGTAGCTGTTGAGCCGAAGACCAAGGCTGACCAGGAGAAGATGGGTATTGCTCTGGGCAAGCTGGCTCAGGAAGACCCGTCGTTCCGCGTCAAGACTGACGAAGAAACCGGTCAGACCATCATCTCCGGTATGGGTGAGCTGCACCTCGACATCCTTGTTGACCGCATGAAGCGCGAGTTCGGCGTTGAGGCCAACATCGGTAAGCCGCAGGTTTCCTACCGTGAAACCATTTCCAAGGACAATGTCGAGATCGAAGGTAAGTTCGTTCGTCAGTCCGGTGGTCGTGGTCAGTTCGGTCACTGCTGGATCCGCTTCTCGACTCCGGATGTGGACGAGAAGGG
>CALMID010000433.1 GCA_937863915.1 uncultured Pseudomonas sp. | reverse complement strand
CCATTGCCGATCAGGATCAGCGGCACATCCTCCTCCGGCACGCGGAACGCCGGATTGCTGCGCAGACTGGCACGCAGGCTCCCGCCCAGCGCCAGGCCGGTGGTCAGCCAGCCGGAGCACAGGCCCAGGCGGCCATCGCTCAGGCGCTCCTGACGCACCAGCAGCTCCAGTACACCGGCGGCCGGCAGCGAGGCGATCGAGTAGTCACGCAGCGCGGCACCGGTTTCATTGCCCGGCTGTACCTGCAGCAGATCACCGGCCTGCCACTGGGCATCCTGCGGTCCCTGCAGGCGCAGGAGAAACAGGGGCGCGCCGCTGCTGCCGGGGTTCAGGCAGCGCCGCTCCAGCAGAGTCCAGTTCTGCAGGTCAGGCGCCACCTCGGCCATTGCCTCCCCCGCCCCCAGCTCGACCAGTTGCTGCTGCCAGCGGCTGAGCGACGCGCTGTCCCCGTTGTCCACCTCGACCGGACTGAACAGGCTGCGCGCGCCCTGCCGCCCCAGCCAGTCATGCAGGCGCCGGGCAAAGCCGCAGAACTGCTGATACTGGCGGTCGCCCAGAGCCAGCACGGCATAGCTCAGCTCGCCCAGCGCCAGCTCGCCGGCCAGCAGCTTGCGCTCAAAACCACGGGCATTGTCCGGCGCCTCGCCATCGCCAAAGGTGCTGACCACGAACAGGGCGCGACGGGCCTGCTGCAGCTTTTGCGCATCCAGGCGGGCCAGCGGCTGCACCTGAACGGTATGACCGGCCGCCTGCAACTGACCGGCAGTGCGCCAGGCGAGCTGTTCAGCCATGCCGCTCTGGCTGGCGAAACCGATCAGCCAGGGTTCGCCAGCACCGCCCTCGCCGGTGGCGACACGCGCGGCCTGCACGGCCTTTTTCTTGCGCCGGCGGTCCAGGTAGAGCAGCCAGCCGGTGATGGCGAACAGCGGCATGGCCAGGCTGGCCAGCGCCATCAGGATGCGCCCGAGCAGGCCGAAATACTCACCGGTGTGTAGCGCATAGACGCTGGCCAGCAGCTGCGCGCCGAAGGCTTTGTCGGCATAGCGCTCATGCTTGAGCACCCGGCCGCTGGCCGTTTCCAGGGTCAGCTGATTGAAGGCGCGCGAGTGTCCGGCATCCTCCAGCAGGTAGAACAGTGTGGCGGGCTGCCCGGCCACCGGTGGCAGGCGCAGGTTCCAGGCCGCAAGTTGCGGACCGGCCGCCTGCTGCAGGCTGCTCCACAGCGCTGGGTAATCCACCACTGGCGGCGGGCCGCTGGGCGCACCCGGCTGCCCCGGGCGCCCCCCTTCACGGCGGCCTTCGCCGGGCTTGCGTTGCTCGCCAGCCGGCGCATCGCTGAGCAGGCGGGTCATGCCGTCCCGATACCAGTCATAGGACCAGTACAGGCCGGTCAGGCTGGCGCACAGGTAGAACAGCAGCGCCCAGGTGCCGAAGACCGCATGCAGGTCCCAGTTGAAGGCACGGCCCTTCTTCGCCCAGTCGAGGGTCAGCCAGGCACGCCAGTTCAGCGCCTGGCGCGGCCAGCGCAGGTACAGCCCGGACAGGCAGAAGAACACCAGCGCCAGGGTGCTGGCGGCGGTGAACTGCTTGCCGGTTTCGCCCATGGCCAGGAAGCGGTGCAGCTGCAGCATCAGGCCGAAGAAGCCCTGCCCCACCGGCTGCGCGAGTAGCTCGCCGGTGTAGGGGTCGAAGAAGCGCATCGGTCCGCGACGCTCGCCCGGCGGCGGGGTGAAGAACACCCGCGCGGCCTGCCCGTCACGCTGGTCGACCCACAGGCCGGAGACGGTCTTGCCTTCGGCGGCCTCGATCTTCGCCACCAGCTCGGCCGGCGGCAGGATGCCCGAGTCACGCACCTCGACCCTGAGCACCTCGGGATTGAGGGCGCCCATGATCTCGCCTTCGAAGGCGTACAGCGCACCGGTTACGCCCATCAGCGCCAGCACCAGGCCGGCCGTGATACCAAAGAACCAGTGCAGTTGGAAAACGATCTTCTTGAACACGACAAACACCTTGATCAACAGGCCACGCCCATAACGGCGCACATTCTAGATAGGAAGCATTTGCATCTGCTTGAGGTTTACCCAGCCTTTACCTTGGGCAGCCCGGCTCACAGCCGCACCAGCAGTTCGGGCGAAAGCTCCGCCAGTTCGCGGCAGCCGCACAGGGCCATGCCAACCTCCAGCTCCTCGCGTAGCAGCTTGAGCAGGTGTGCCACGCCCAGCGCCCCGGCCGTGGCCAGGGCATGCACATAGGGCCGGCCGATCAGCACCGCGTCAGCGCCCAGGGCAATGGCCTTGAGCACATCCGTGCCACGGCGGATACCGCCATCGACCAGCAACAGGGCCTCGGGCCCCACGGCCTGGCGGATGGCCGGCAGCATCTTCACGGCCGGCAACTGGCTGTCCAGCACGCGACCGCCATGGTTGGAGGCGATCACCCCAGCGGCGCCGGCCTGCATGGCCTGCCGCGCATCGGCGGGGTGCAGAATGCCTTTGAGCAACACCGGCAGAGGACTGTGCCGGCACAGCCAGGCCACCTCCTCCCAGCGCGGCGCCAGCGCCAGCAGGCCGTCGAACACCGCGCTCTGCCCCGGCTGCAGCTCGGGCAGACGCAACGCCTCCTCAACATTCACCGCACGGACTCCGTCGGGCAGCTGGAAGCCGGCGCGCTGCTCGCGATTACGTAGACCACTGACCGGCGCATCCACGGTCAGCACCAGCGCCTGGTAACCGGCAGCGGCCGCCCGCTTGGCCAGCGCCAGGGTGCGATCGCCATCGCCCTGCCAGTACAGCTGGAACCACAGCGTGCCCTGGGCCACTGCGGCGACATCCTCCAAGGGAGTCGAGGCAAACGAGCTGAGCACCGCCGCGCCGCCCATCACCCCGGCGGCCATGGCCGTGGCCAGCTCGCCCTCGGCATGGAACAACTGTTGATAGGCCACCGGCGCCAGCAGGATCGGGTGCTGCAGCTCCTGCCCCAGCAGGCGGCAGCGGGTATGTCCACCGCGCAGGTCACGCAGCATGCGCGGCAGCAGGGCCCAGTCCTGCCAGACCTGCAGGTTGGCCTGGCAGGTCAGCTCATCGGCCGCGCCGCCCTCCAGATAGGCCAGGGCATTCTCATCCAGCCGCTGCCGGGCATGGCGCTGGTAATCGGCGGCCGAGACCAGGTCGGCGGGGATCGCACTAAGTGGCGGCAAGCGCGACATGCTCACTCTCCCCACTGGCGCAGC
>CALMID010000432.1 GCA_937863915.1 uncultured Pseudomonas sp. | reverse complement strand
ACTTTACGCGTATTGTACGGGGAAGATTATTTTATGGAGCGATACCCTTGCATAAAATGCAATATATCAGCCGGCTCTGGAGAGAAAATATACCACCTGCCTTTCGATCAGCAATATGACACAACAGTGATAAATCTTGATAAGGGTGAGTGCTACGCCAGCACTGTTGCTGAGGCGGAAAAGCTTGGATTTCGCAGGGCTTATCGCTGGAAGGGTTAATTGCTTTCGAGTGGCTTTTATGTGATTTTTTTCTTAAGATTATTGTTTAATCGTCAGTCTTATGGAGTTTCTGGTTGAAAATGCTCATTATTCCAGTCGAAGACTAAACCCACTCCTCACAAACAGACTCCGTCTGCTGCAGCACCAGCTCGATTGCCGCTTCCTGCTGGTCAGGCGGGTACTTGTACTTGCGCAGGATGCGGCGGACCATCAGCCTGAGTGTGGCGCGTATGTTGGCACGCGAAGACCAGTCTACCGTGATGTTCTTGCGCAGGTTCTCGGTCAGCTCGTGGGCAATTTTCTTGAGGGTCTCGTCGCCAAGCTCTTTCACGGCAGATTCATTGTTGGCCAGCGCATCGTAAAACTTGATTTCGTCGTCGTTGAGGCCCAGCGCTTCGCCGCGTTTCAGTGCCTCCTGGAATTTCTTGGCCATCTCGCATAGCTCTTCCATGACCTGGGCGGTTTCGATCGCACGGTTCTGGTAGCGGATCATCACGTTGGTCAGCATGTCTGAGAATTTTTTCTCCTGGACGATGTTGCTGGCGAACCGGGTCTTGATTTCACCGGCCAGCAGTCGCTCCAGCATCTCCACGGCGAGGTTGCGCTCAGGCAGGTTGCGAACTTCCCGGAGAAAGGCCTCGTCAAGGATACCGATATTCGGCTTGTCGAGGCCGGCAGCGTCAAATATGTCGACCACGTCTTCACTGACCACGGCGGCATTGATCAGTTGTCGGATTGCCAGCTCGCGCTCCTCGTCCGTCAGCTTTTTGGTGGAAATCTCGCGCTTGGTCAGTATCACCTTGACGGCATGCAGGAAGGCCACTTCCTCGCGTACCGCCTTGGCGTCATCGAGGGTGCAACACAGGCTATAGGCCTTTTGCATGGCGACAGCATTGTCCGCAAAACGCTTCTTGCCATCCTCGACGCCGAGCACGAAGTTGGCTGCCTGTGCCAGGATCTTGTGGCCGCCGGTCAGGAAGTGGCTATAGTCGAAGCCGTGCAGGATGCCGCGCAGCACATCCAGTTTTTCAGCCAGCACGGCATAGGCTTCATGCACATCCACCGTCGGTTGGCCGCGCCCCTTGCTGGCGGTGTATTCCTTCAGTGCCTGTTTGAGGTCATTGGCAATGCCGATGTAATCCACCACCAGGCCGCCCTGCTTGCCTTTGAATACGCGGTTGACGCGGGCAATCGCCTGCATCAGGTTGTGGCCCTT
>CALMID010000431.1 GCA_937863915.1 uncultured Pseudomonas sp. | reverse complement strand
GACCCCTAATCGTGGCGACTGTCTGTCGCTGGCCGGTCTGGCCCGTGAAGTAGGTGCCCTGTATGCGGCGCCGGTGCTGCGTCCGCAGGTTCCTGTCATGGCGGCCGTGCATGATGAAGTTCGCCCGGTTGAAGTGCTGGCGCCCAAGGCATGCCCACGCTATCTGGGTCGTGTGATTCGTAACGTTGATCTGGCCAAGCCAAGCCCGCTGTGGCTGGTGGAGCGGCTGCGCCGGTCTGATGTACGCAGCATTGATGCTGCCGTCGACATCACCAATTATGTGATGCTTGAGCTCGGTCAGCCGATGCATGCTTTCGATCTCGCTGAAATCAACGGCGGCATTCGTGTGCGCATGGCTGAGGAGGGCGAGAAGCTGGTCCTGCTGGATGGCCAGGAAGTGACCCTGCGTGCCGACACGCTGGTGATTGCCGATCATGCGCGTCCACTGGCCATTGCCGGTGTCATGGGCGGTGAGCACAGTGGCGTGAGCAGCAAGACTCGTGATCTGTTCCTGGAGAGTGCCTTCTTCGACACCATCGCGCTGGCCGGTAAGGCCCGCTCTTATGGCCTGCACACAGACTCCTCGCACCGCTTCGAGCGTGGTGTTGATTCGCAACTGGCTCGTGAGGCAATGGAGCGTGCGACGGCGCTGCTGCTTGAAATCGTCGGCGGCGAAGCCGGTCCGATCGTCGAGGTGGCCAGTGCGGCCGATCTGCCGAATGTAGCGCCAATTACCCTGCGTGCTGAGCGCATTAGCCAGATGCTGGGGATGGACATGGACAGTGCCGAGATCGAGCGCTTGCTCACTGCGCTGGGGCTTACCGTCACAGCGCAGGGTGCTGGTGTCTGGCAGGTTGGTGTACCTAGCCACCGTTTCGATATCAGCCTGGAAGTGGATCTGATCGAAGAGCTGGGTCGTCTGTATGGCTACAACCGTCTGCCGGTTCGTTACCCGCAGGCTCGCCTGGCACCGCAAGCACGGGCCGAGGCCCGCTCCGAGCTGCCGGCACTGCGTCGTCTGCTGGTGGCGCGTGGTTATCAGGAAGCCATTACCTATAGCTTCATCGATCCGAAACTGTTCGAGCTGTTCAGTCCGGGTGTGCAGCCGCTGCAGTTGGCTAATCCGATTTCGGCTGATATGGCGGCCATGCGTGTTTCGCTGTGGCCGGGACTGATCAAGGTCGTGCAGCACAACCTCAATCGTCAGCAGAATCGTGTGCGCCTGTTTGAAAGTGGTCTGCGTTTTGTTGGCCAGCTTGAAGGGCTCAAGCAAGAGGCCATGCTTGCTGGTGTCATTACCGGTAGTCGTCTGCCGGAAGGCTGGGCTCATGGTAAGGAGTCGGTGGACTTCTATGACGCCAAGGCCGATGTCGAGGCGCTGCTGGCCAGTGCAGGCGCTGCCGATGCCTTCCGCTTTGTGCCAGGTGAGCACACGGCGCTGCATCCCGGCCAGACGGCTCGCATTGAGCGTGATGGTTGTCTGGTAGGTTACCTGGGCGCGTTGCATCCCGAGCTGGCCAAGGCGCTGGATATCACCCAGCCGACCTTCCTTTTCGAGCTGGTGTTGAGTGAAGTGGCTGCCGGGCGCATGCCTAAGTTCAGCGAGCTATCGCGCTTCCCTGAGGTGCGCCGCGATCTCGCGTTGCTGGTCGACAAGGACACGCCGGCAGAGAGTGTATTGGGCTGTATTCGTGAAGCATCAGGCGAATACCTGACAGACCTCAGACTGTTTGACGTCTATCACGGTAAAGGCATTGATCCGCTTAAGAAAAGCCTGGCAGTCGGCTTGACCTGGCAGCATCCATCGCGCACTCTTAATGATGATGAGGAGAACACCACAACGCAGAATATCGTCACCTCGCTGGAGCAAAGGTTCAACGCCACGTTAAGGAAGTAGCGTATGGGGGCTCTGACGAAAGCTGAGATGGCCGAGCGACTCTTTGAGGAGCTGGGTTTGAATAAACGGGAAGCCAAGGAACTGGTAGAGCTGTTTTTCGAGGAAATTCGTCAAGCGCTTGAGCACAATGAGCAGGTGAAGTTGTCGGGATTCGGCAACTTCGATCTGCGTGACAAGCGTCAGCGTCCGGGTAGAAACCCGAAGACCGGCGAGGAAATCCCGATTACAGCCCGACGCGTTGTCACCTTTCGTCCAGGGCAGAAACTGAAAGCCAGGGTTGAGGCTTATGCTGGAACCAAGTCATAACGACGAACTGCCCCCCATCCCGGGCAAACGCTATTTCACCATTGGTGAAGTCAGCGAGCTGTGCGCAGTAAAGCCGCACGTGCTCAGGTATTGGGAGCAGGAGTTTCCGCAGCTCAATCCGGTCAAGCGACGCGGCAATCGCCGTTATTATCAGCGCCAGGATGTGCTGATGATCCGGCAGATCCGCTCGCTGCTCTACGATCAGGGTTTCACCATCGGCGGCGCGCGCCAGCGCATGTCGGGTGATGAAGCCAAAGAAGATACCACTCAGTATCGTCAGCTGATTCGTCAGATGATTGCTGAGCTGGAAGAAGTTCTGCTTGTACTGCGCAAATGAATCTGGAAAACCTTCCATAATTCAGAAGCTTAGTATATAGTTCGAGCCGCTTCGGGAAACTGAGGCATGTGTCGGGGCGTAGCGCAGCCCGGTAGCGCACTTGCATGGGGTGCAAGGGGTCGAGTGTTCGAATCACTCCGTCCCGACCAAAAAACCCTAGAAAATCCAGTCACTTAACGGTGACTGGATTTTTTTATGCCTGCTGATTTTCAGCTGCCGGCCAGAATTCTGCGTTTTGGTCACCGTTGGGTCACCGTTAGCCC
>CALMID010000430.1 GCA_937863915.1 uncultured Pseudomonas sp. | reverse complement strand
CGACCAAGGAGAACTGGCCCTTGGCGGTTTCGCTCAGGCCCAGGCGGAGTTCGGCGGTGCGATGCGCCGAGCCAGTGGTTTCCTCGGCTAGCGCGGCGATGGTCACCACCTTGTGGTTGATGTCCTCGGCCACCGCGCTCTGCTCCTCGGCTGCCGCGGCAATCTGGTTGGCCATGTCGGCGATATGCGCCACGGCGTCGCTGATGCCGACCAGGGCGTCGTCGGCCTGCTGCACCTTGTGCACGCCTTCGTCGGCCTGACGGCGACCATTCTCCATGGTGGCCACGGCCTCTTCGGCCGTGCGTTGCAGCTTGGCGATCAGTTGGTGAATCTGCCCGGTGGACTCGGCCGTGCGACTGGCCAGGGAGCGCACTTCATCGGCGACCACCGCAAAGCCCCGGCCCATCTCGCCGGCCCGTGCCGCCTCGATGGCCGCATTGAGGGCGAGCAGGTTGGTCTGGTCGGCAATGCCCTTGATCACATCGACCACGCCGCCGATTTCGCTGCTGTCCTGGGCCAGGCGGGTCACCGTCTCGCCGGTTTCGCTGACGGCATCGGACAGGCGTTGAATGGCGTCGCGTGCCTCGTCGGTAATGGCGCGTCCCTGCAGGGTCAACTGGTTGGCCTGCTGAGTGGCGTCGGCGGTGCGTTGCACATTGCTCGCCACCTCCTGGGTGGTGGAGGCCATCTGGTGGACGGCCGCCGCGACCTGCTCGGTTTCCAGGCGCTGCAGCTCAAGCCCGCCGGCACTGCTGCGGGCCAGGCGGTCAGCATCGCTGGCCTGGCTGGTGAGCTGTTCGGCGGTGTCCTGCAGGCGCGTCAGGCAAGTCTTCAGGCGGGCTTCCTGGCTGAGCATGGCCATTTCCAGGCGCGCTTCGTCGCCCTGGCTGTCGGTATACATCTGCGCAATCAGCGGGTCGGAGGTGGCCTGTTCGGCAATCTTCAGCAGGCGCTGGGTGCTGCGACCCTGCCAGGCCAGGCCCAGCAGGCCGAGGGGAATCGATAGCAGGGCAGCCAGAATGAAGCCCCAGTGACCGTCCAGCCAGGCGCCGATGGCCCAGCCGACCTGGCTCAGGAGAATGAACGGCAGCCAGTTGCGCAGCAGCGGCAGCCAGCGGTTGCTCGCGGGAATGGCGCTCTTGCCGGTGTTGATGCGCTGGTACAGGGCTTCGGCGCGACGCACCTGTTCGGCACTGGGCTTGACCCTGACCGATTCGTAACCGACCACCTGGTTGCCTTCAAAGATCGGCGTGACGTAGGCGTTGACCCAGTAGTGATCGCCGCTCTTGCAGCGGTTCTTGACGATGCCCATCCACGGCTTGCCCTGCTTGAGGGTGGTCCACATGTGGGAGAACACCGCCGGCGGTACATCGGGGTGGCGCACCAGGTTGTGCGGCGCGCGAATCAGCTCATCGCGGCTGTAGCCGCTGATCTCGATGAAGGCCTCGTTGCAGTAGGTGATCACGCCCTTGAGGTCGGTGGTGGAGATCAGGCGCTGCTGCGCAGGGAAACTGCGCTCGCGCTGGGTCACGGGCTGGTTGTTACGCATGGCATGGTTTCTCTGTCGTCTGGTCCTGCTCTTTGGCAGGCTTTCTTAAGTATCGCCTGGCGGCGCCACAAGTTTAATCCGCCGGGTTCAGAATCAGATCAATCAGCGTTGTGGCCGACTTTTACAGTTATAGACCCAGGCGGGTGTTCGGCGGGTGCTCAGGTATCATGCGCGCCATTGCATCTGGGGCTGCTGGCAGCCGGAGTGGGAAATGAACAGTCTGTTGCTGCATTGTCGTCCGGGGTTCGAGGGCGAGGTCTGCGCCGAAATCAGTGATCTGGCGGCGCGTCTGGAAGTGCCGGGCTATGCCCGCAGCAAGCCGAACCTGGCCTATGCCGAGTTCGTCTGCACTGAGCCGGGCGGAGCCGAGCGGCTGATGCGCAAGCTGCGCTTCAGCCGCCTGATCTTCATTCGCCAGTGGGCGCGTGGCAGCTTCCTGGCGCTGCCGGAAACCGACCGCATCAGCGTGTTGCTGGAGGCCCTGGCCGATTACCCGCAGGCCGGCAGCCTGTGGCTGGAAGTATTCGATACCAACGAAGGCAAGGAGCTGTCGGGCTTCTGCAAGAAATTCGAGGCGCCCCTGCGCAAGGCCCTGAGCAAGGCCGGCAAGCTGGTCGAGGATCGTCTCAAACCGCGTCTGCTGCTGACCTTCAAGAGCGGTCGCGAGGTCTTTCTCGGTCTGGCCGAGGCCGATAACTCGGCATTCTGGCCGATGGGCATTCCGCGCCTGAAGTTCCCCCGCGAGGCGCCCAGTCGCTCGACGCTCAAGCTGGAAGAGGCCTGGCACCACTTCATCCCGCGGGACGAGTGGGATACGCGACTGGCGCCAGCGATGACCGCCGTGGACCTGGGCGCCGCCCCGGGCGGCTGGACCTGGCAGCTGGTCAACCGGCACATCCGGGTCACCGCCGTGGACAACGGGCCGATGGCCGAAAGCCTGATGGACTCGGGGCTGGTGGAGCACCAGCGGGCCGATGGCTTCACCTTCAAGCCACGCAAGCCGGTGAACTGGATGGTCTGCGATATCGTCGAGAAGCCGGCACGCACGGCAGCGATGATCGAGACCTGGCTGGGCGAGGGCTGGTGCCAGGAGGCGGTGGTCAACCTCAAGCTGCCGATGAAGCAGCGTTTCGCCGAGGTGCAGCGCCTGCTGGAACGTATCGAGGACGGGCTGAAGGCCCGCGGCCTGAAGGTCAGCATCGGCTGCAAGCAGCTGTACCACGACCGCGAGGAGGTGACCTGCCACCTACGTCGTCTATAACGACGCAGGCACACCGACTCAGCGCGTTGCCAGCGGGGCGCTGAGCGGCAGCAGGGCGGGCAGCTCGACTTCGCCCTGCAGGGACACCACGCGTGGGCTCCACGAGCTGTTGAACAGGTACTGGCCGCTGAAGCCGCTGAACTGCAGGCCCAGCACGTCACCCGGTTGTAGTGCCGCGCTGACACTGGTCAGCTGCAGCTCGCTGCGTTGCCCCAGTGGCGTCACCTGCTCATTGAGCGTCTCGATCCGGCCATCGGCACGCTGCACCGCCATGGCGGCAAACACCTGTGCCCGTTCATTGCTGCCCTGCAATGTCAGACGGGTGCTGCCCAGCAGGGCGCTGGGCTGCTCGATGGTGCGCAGCGGCACGAACTGGCTGGGGCTGAGCAGGCCGCTGGTCAGCGGCCGTACTTCGGTCAGCGGCAGTGCCACGCGCTTACCGGCGGACGGCAGCGCGTTCAGCGCCAGACCCTGGTCCAGATTCAGGCTTACGCACAGCTCCGGCACGCTGGCTGCCACGCCCGGGCGGCCGCGCAGTTTCTCCTCGTACCAGGCGACGATGGCCTGGTAGTAGTTGATCGCCCGTTCGCCGCAGTGCAATACCGGTTCGTTGTTGAAGGGCGGCAGGCCACTCCAGGCTTGTGCCGGCGGGGGCAGGATATGCCCGGCCTGCATGCCGAGCAGGCGTACGTCGCGCTGTCCCTGCTGCAGGCAGTCACGAATTTTGAGGCTCTGGTCGAGAGGGAACAGGGTGTCACGCATGCCCTGAATCAGCAGGGCGTCGGCCTGCGGGCGCTGACCACGGTCACAGTAGCTGGTCAGGCTGTGGGCCTTGAGTTCGGCCTGTACCTCGGGGCGCATGGTGCCGTCGGCCGTACGCAGGTAGGGCGCCTGGACGAACTTGCCGAGGTCGTAGCCGGTGGCCAGACCCAGGCCGAGCAGCACGCCGCCCCAGCCGATCTTCAGGTCGCCCTGCGGGGCGAGGGCATCGGCCAGGTCGTACCAGGTGGCAATGGGCACCAGTGCGTCGATGCGCGGGTCCTCGGCGGACGCAAGCAGCTGCACGGCGCCGCCATAGCTTTCGCCGAGCATGCCGACGCGCGGGTCGTTGGGGCCGTCCATCTGCAGGCGTGGCAGGTGGCTGGCCGACCAGTCGATGACCGCCAGGGCGTCCTGCACCTCGTAGCGCGGGTCCATCATTTCGATGTTGCCTTCGCTGCCACCCCAGCCGCGCTGGTCGTAGCTGACCACCCAGTAGCCGGCACGCCAGGCGGTCAGCGCCGCCCGACCGGACATCATCTGGGTGCCATAGAAACCATTGGGGCCGGTGACCCGCCAGCCGCCCCAGCCATGGGTGTGTACCACCAGCGGCGCCTGTTCGCCGGCCTTGAGGGCGGGCTGGAACACCGTGGCAGAGAGGCGCGTGCCATCGCGGCCGGTGATCACCGTTTCGAAGTGGGTGGCCGGCAGGTCGCGCTGGGCGCTCTGGCTGTAGTCGGGCAGTTGCTCGCGGGCGGCGCAGCCGGCCAGCAGCAGGCTGGCGACGCAAAGGGTGATCAGGCGCATAGTGATTTCTTGTTCTGGTCGCGGTGGGCGCAGCTTGCCCGAGCTGCTGTGCGCATGCCGCCCATCCAAGGTTGTGCGGCGAGAGGTGACCCTGCGGGCACGATCGGCGAGAATGCGCACCTGTCTTCGGAGGTTGCTGATGTCCCTGCAAGCTGACTCGATTCTCGATGCCACCGGCCTCAATTGCCCCGAGCCGGTGATGATGCTGCACAACAAGGTGCGTGACCTGGCCCCCGGCGGCCTGCTCAAGGTCATTGCCACCGATCCCTCGACGCGCCGTGATATTCCCAAGTTCTGCATGTTTCTCGGCCACGAGCTGATCGAGCAGAGTGAGTCGAAGGGCACCTACCTGTACTGGATCCGCAAGAAGGCCGAGTAAGTCATGCCTTACTACTTTGCCTATGGCTCAAACATGAACCCGGCGCGCATGCGCAGTCGCGGCTTGCAGTTTGACGAGGCGCTGGCGGGGCAGTTGCGTGGCTTTGCCCTGTGCTTCAACAAGCGCGCCCATGACCGGCCAGAGCGTTCCTACGCCAACATCCGCTACCAGCGCGATGGGGTGGTCGAAGGGGTTCTCTACCGGCTGAGTCATGCCGATGAAATCCGCAAGATGGACCCCTTCGAGGGCACTCCCATCTTCTACAGCCGCGAGCGTATGCCTGTGATCACCGCGCAAGGCGTGATCGCGGCCTGGGTTTATGTGGCCAATCCGGCCATGCGTGAGGAGGGGCTTTGGCCCACCAGAGCCTACCTCGAGCATCTGCTGGCCGGGCGTGAGTTTCTCAGTGAGTCGTACTGGCAGGCATTAGCCGCGGTTCCGGCGCATCACGACTGAGCACCGGCTGCGCGGATGTGCCGTCTGGCACTACGGGCCAGGCGAATCCCCAGCAGCAGGGCGGCGCAGGTCAGGCCGACCAC
>CALMID010000429.1 GCA_937863915.1 uncultured Pseudomonas sp. | reverse complement strand
GTGATCGAGCAGATCGGCGCGCCGGGCGAGGTCTATGAGCAGCCGGCCAGTGATTTCGTCTACCACTTCCTCGGCGACTCCAACCGCCTGCACCTGGGCGACGACCAGCACATCCTGTTCCGTCCGCACGAGGTCTCGCTGTCGCGCAGCGAGCTGGACGACCACCGCCTGGCCGAGGTGCGCGACATCCGCCCGCTGGGGGCCATCACCCGGGTGACGCTGAAGATCAAGGATCAGGACGAGCTGATCGAGGCCGAAGTGGTCAAGGACCACGACAGTCTGGCCGGTCTGGTGCGCGGCGAAAGCCTGTTCTTCAAGCCACGCCCCAGCGTGATCAGCGGCCAGCGCTGAGCACGGCGCAACACGCAAAAGCCCGGCACCCGCCGGGCTTTTTCATGCCGGGCGACTGCGGCGCCCTGCCCCAGTCCGCAGCCAGTGCGGCGGAGGTTAAACTGCGCTTTTTGCCCGGAGCCCAAGCCCATGACCGACACCCCGACCTATGGCGTTGGCGACGCCTCCTACCAGGCCGCTGGCGGCATCGACGGTCTGCGCCGCCTGGTCGACGACTTCTATGACCTGATGGAACAGCGCCCGGAAGCCGCGGCCATCCGCGCCATGCATCCGCAGGACCTGGCCGCCTCGCGCGACAAACTCGCCTGCTTCCTCAGTGGCTGGCTCGGCGGCCCGCGTCTGTTCAGCGAGCGCTACGGCCCCATCGCCATCCCCGCCTTCCACGCCCAGTGGCCGATCGACGAAGTCCACAGCCAGGCCTGGCTCGACTGCATGGCCGGCGCCATCGCCCGCCAGCCCTATGCGCCAGATTTCGCCGAGTACCTGTTGACCCAGTTGCATGTGCCGGCCGCGCGCATCGTCACGGCCAGCCGCAACCGGCATTCACAGAAATGAGACACCGTTTCGCGCCGGGCGTTTGAACAGTCAGAAAGGCAACTGGCCGGGCCTTGCGCCCGGCAGAGGGGCAAGCTGAACCCTTAGCGGTTCAACTCGTAGGCGCACATATTGACCGTGGTGGCCAGGTTCAGCGACTCGATGGCGCCGCAGCCGGCAATGGTGAACGGCCGGGCCCCCAGCGCGTTGAGCTGTTCGCGCGGCACACCGCGCGCCTCATTGCCGAACAGGTAGCAATCGAAGGCTTTGAAGGCCGCCGACTGCACCGGCTCGCCCTGCATGTCCAGGCAGGCAATGCGCGGGAAGCGCGCCCCGAGGCTGTCCAGCTCAACATCCAGCTCCAGCGGCGCATGGAAAATGGCACCCATGCTGGAGCGCACCACCTTGGGGTTGTAGGGGTCGACGCTGCCGGGGCTGAGCAGGCAACGCAAGCCACCGAACCAGGCCAGGGTGCGCAGGATGGTGCCGAGATTACCCGGGTCCTGAATCTCGTGCAGGTAGATGGCGCGCTCGCCTGGAGCCGCAACCGGCGCGGTCAGCGCCGCCATCGGCACCACCGCGAGGATGCCCTGCCGGGTCTGGGTGTCGGCGATCTGCGCCATCTGCCGGTCGCTGATCACCTGGGTTTTGAACGGACTCTGCCAGTGCTCGTAGGCGGCCGTCACATACAGCTGGCTGGCGAGCAGCGCCGGGTTGTGCAGCGCCGCCTTCTGCAGCTCCAGCAGCAGGTGTTCACCCTCCACCAGAAAATAACCGAACTCCGCCCGGTACTTTTTCTGCTGCAGCTTCTTGATGTCGTCGAGTTTCATCAGTTGCCCTGCTCGGCCAGCATCGACTTGGCCAGCGCCTCGGCCACCTTGATGCCGTCCACGCCCGCCGAGAGGATGCCGCCGGCATAGCCGGCACCTTCGCCGGCCG
>CALMID010000428.1 GCA_937863915.1 uncultured Pseudomonas sp. | reverse complement strand
TCAAGGCGCGCGGTCTGCTGGTGGGCGCCATTCGCCCACCGACCGTGCCGGCCGGCAGTGCCCGTCTGCGCGTGACGTTTTCCGCCGCCCATACGGAGGCGCAACTGGAGCGACTGCTGCAGGCGCTGGCCGAGTGCTGGCCGCTGCTGGCGAACCCTGAGGAGGGTGCCGATGCGTAACAAGCTGATTCTGCTGCCGGGCTGGGGACTGGGGAGCCTGCCGCTGGAGGTGCTGGCCGAGGCCTTGCGCCGGCTGGACGAGCATCTGCTGGTGGAGATCGAACCGCTGCCGGAACTGGACAGTGGTGACTGTCGCGAGTGGCTGCTGGAGCTGGACGAGCGCTTGCCGCCCTATACCTGGCTCGGCGGCTGGTCGCTGGGAGGCATGCTCGCCAGCGAGCTGGCGGCGCTGCGCGGCGAGCGTTGCTGCGGCCTGCTGACGCTGGCCAGCAACCCCTGTTTCGTGGCGCATGACGAGTGGCCGCATGGCATGCCGGAGGCCACCTTCAACGAGTTCTATCAGGGCTGCCAGGATAATCCCGCCGCGACCCTGAAACGCTTCAGCCTGCTCTGCAGTCAGGGCGCCGCCGATCCGCGCGCCCTGGCCCGTCAGTTGAACATGGCCGCGCCGCATGCCAGTGCCGAGCAGCTGCTCGCCGGCCTGCAGGTGCTGGCCAGCTTCGACAGCCGCGATGCCATCCAGCGTTATGCCGGGCCGCAGCTGCACCTGTTCGCCGGTGGCGATGCGCTGGTGCCGGCCGAGGTGGCCGAGGCGCTGCTGACGCTGCAGCCGGATATCGAGGTGGGTCTGCTGGAGGAGGGCAGTCATGCCTTCCCGCTGGAGCGACCACATGAGGTGGCGGCGGCCATCGATGCCTTTCTCACCGAGGTGCGCGATGACTGATGCCCTGCGTTCTGCCGAGGTCAGTCAGTACGGATTGCCGGACAAGCGTCAGGTAGCGGCATCCTTCTCCCGGGCGGCGGCCAGCTACGATGCCGTGGCCGAGCTGCAGCGCAGCGTGGGCCAGCAGCTGCTGAGCGCGCTGCCGGTCGATTGCCAGGCGCAGCACTGGCTCGATCTGGGCTGCGGCACCGGGCATTTCAGCCGCGAGCTGGCGCAGCGCTTCCCGGCAGCCCAGGGCGTGGCACTGGATATCGCCGAGGGCATGCTGCGGCATGCTCGTCCGTTGGGCGGCGCTCAGCTGTTTGTCGCCGGTGATGCCGAGCAGCTGCCGCTGCGCAGTGGCAGCCAGCAACTGATCTTCTCCAGCTTGGCGCTGCAGTGGTGTGGCGATTTCTCTTCGGTGCTGCGCGAGGCGCGGCGGGTGCTGCAGCCCGGCGGGATACTGGCTTTCAGCAGCCTGTGCGTGGGCACCCTGCAGGAACTGCGTGACAGCTGGCAGGCGGTCGACGGCTTTGTCCACGTCAACCGCTTCCGCCGCTTCAGCGACTACCAGCATCTGTGCGCGGCCAGCGGCCTGAAAGTCCACAGCCTGCAGCGCCGGGCCGAGGTGCTGCATTTTGCCGACCTGCGCGAGCTGACCCGCTCACTCAAGGATATCGGCGCGCACAACCTCAATCCGGGGCGCCCGGACGGCCTGACCGGGCGGGCGCGAATTCGTGCGCTGGTCGAGGCCTACGAACAGTTTCGTCAACCCGAAGGGCTGCCGGCGACCTATCAGGTGGTCTACGGCATTTTGCGCAAGGACGTCTGACCGTGAACCGAGCATTCTTCGTCACCGGCACCGATACGGAGATCGGCAAAACCACCATCGCCGCCGGCCTGCTGCATGC
>CALMID010000427.1 GCA_937863915.1 uncultured Pseudomonas sp. | reverse complement strand
GGCCGAGCGTTGCGGCGCGGCGCTGGTGGCCACCAACGATGTGCGCTTCCTCAAGCAGGGGGACTTCGAGGCCCACGAGACCCGCGTCTGTATCGGTGAGGGGCGCACGCTGGATGATCCAAGACGGCCGCGCAATTACTCCGATCAGCAATACCTCAAGTCGCCGGCCGAGATGGCCGAGCTGTTCAGCGACATTCCCGAGGCGCTGGAAAACACCGTGGAAATCGCCAAGCGCTGCAATATCGAGGTGCAGCTGGGCAAGTACTTCCTCCCGGACTTCCCAACGCCCAACGGCATGAATATCGACGACTACCTGCGCCATGCCTCCTATGAAGGGCTGGAGGAGCGCCTGCAGGTATTGCTGCCCAAGGACACCCCGGATTACGAGGCGAAGCGGCAGGTCTATGTCGATCGCCTGGAGTTCGAGCTGGGCACCATCATCCAGATGGGCTTTCCCGGCTACTTCCTGATCGTGATGGACTTTATCAAGTGGGCGAAGAACAACGGCGTGCCGGTTGGTCCGGGTCGTGGTTCGGGTGCCGGTTCGCTGGTCGCCTATGTGCTGAAGATCACCGACCTCGACCCGCTGGCTTATGACCTGCTGTTCGAACGCTTCCTTAACCCCGAACGGATTTCCATGCCCGACTTCGACGTCGATTTCTGCATGGATGGTCGCGACCGGGTCATCGACTACGTGGCCGAGGCCTACGGGCGCAACGCCGTCAGCCAGATCATCACCTTCGGCACCATGGCGGCCAAGGCGGTGGTGCGCGACGTGGCGCGGGTGCAGGGCAAGTCCTACGGCTTGGCAGATCGTCTGTCGAAGATGATTCCCTTCGAAGTCGGCATGACCCTGGAAAAAGCCTACGAGATGGAGGAGCCGCTGCGCGACTTCCTCAAGACCGACGAAGAGGCTGCGGAAATCTGGGAGATGTCGCTCAAGCTCGAGGGCATCTGCCGTGGTACCGGCAAGCACGCCGGGGGCGTGGTGATCGCGCCGACCAAACTCACCGACTTCTCGCCGATTGCCTGCGATGAAGAGGGCGGCGGCCTGGTCACCCAGTTCGACAAGGACGACGTGGAGGCGGCCGGCCTGGTCAAGTTCGACTTCCTCGGCCTGCGTACCCTGACCATCATCAAGTGGGCGATGGAGACCATCAACCGCGAGCAGGCCAAGCAGGGTCTGCCGGACCTGAACATCGATTTCATCCCGCTGGATGACAAGCCGACCTACCAGATGCTGCAGAAGGCGGAAACCACAGCGGTGTTCCAGCTGGAATCGCGCGGCATGAAGGAGCTGATCAAAAAGCTCAAGCCGGACTGCCTGGAAGACCTCATTGCTCTGGTGGCGCTGTTCCGTCCCGGTCCGCTGCAGTCGGGCATGGTGGATGACTTCATCAACCGCAAGCACGGCCGCGCGGAGGTTTCCTACCCGCACCCGGATTACCAGTACGCCGGCCTGGAACCGGTGCTCAAGCCGACCTACGGCATCATCCTGTACCAGGAGCAGGTGATGCAGATCGCCCAGGTGATGGCCGGCTACACCCTCGGCGGCGCGGATATGCTGCGCCGCGCCATGGGCAAGAAGAAGCCCGAGGAGATGGCCAAGCAGCGCGGCGGCTTTATCGAAGGCTGCGCCAATAACGGGATTGACGCCGAGCTGGCGGGCAACATCTTCGACCTGGTAGAGAAGTTTGCCGGTTACGGCTTCAACAAGTCGCACTCGGCCGCCTATGGTCTGGTTTCCTACCAGACCGCCTGGCTGAAGGCGCACTACCCGGCGCCGTTCATGGCCGCCGTGCTGTCGGCGGATATGCACAACACCGACAAGGTGGTGATCCTCATCGAGGAATGCCGCAGCATGAAGCTGCGTCTCGATGCGCCGGACGTGAATACCTCCGAGTTCAAGTTCACCGTCAACGACGACGGCCGCATCGTCTACGGCCTCGGTGCGATCAAGGGCGTTGGCGAGGGGCCGGTGGAGGCGATCAGCGAGAGCCGAGCCGAGGGCGGCCCGTTCAAGGATCTGTTCGACTTCTGCGCGCGGGTCGACCTCAAGCGCATCAACAAGCGCACCCTGGAAGCGCTGATTCGCTCCGGTGCGCTGGATCGTCTGGGCCCGCATTATCAGGATGAGCTCAAGGCCTACCAGGCCACGGTCAACCTCAATCGCGCCGTGTTGCTGGCGGCCATGGAAGAGGCCATTGCCGCCGCCGAGCAAACGGCGCGCAGCCATGACAGCGGCCACATGGACCTGTTTGGCGGGGTGTTCGCCGAGCCGGAGGCCGACGTGTACGCCAATCACCGGCGCACCCGCGAGTGGACGCTCAAGGAGCGCCTGCGTGGCGAGAAGGAAACCCTCGGCCTGTACCTGACCGGTCACCCGATCGACGAGTACGAAGGCGAGGTGCGACGCTTTGCCCGCCAGCGCATCATCGATCTGAAACCGGCGCGGGATACCCAGACCGTCGCTGGCCTGATCGTCAACCTGCGGGTGATGAAGAACAAGAAGGGCGACAAGATGGGCTTCGTCACCCTGGACGACCGCTCCGGGCGTATCGAGGCGTCACTGTTTGCCGATGCCTTTGCCAGCAACCAGGCGTTGTTGCAGAACGATGCGCTGGTGGTGATCGAGGGCGAGGTCAGCCAGGACGACTTCTCCGGCGGCCTGCGCCTGCGCGCCAAGCGCGTCATGGGGTTGGAAGAGGCGCGTACGGCACTGGCCGAGAGCCTGCGCGTGCGTGTCACGCAGGACGCGCTCAAGGCTGATCGCCTGCGCTGGCTGGGCGAGCTGCTCGGCAAGCACAAGGGCGCTTGTCCGCTCAGCCTCGACTATGCCGGCAGTGAGGCCAAGGCCCTGCTGCAGCTGGGCGAGCAGTGGCGGATCGATCCGGCCGACAATCTGATTCAGGCGTTGCGTGACCAGTTCGGCAAAGACAACGTCTTTTTGCACTACCGCTAGGCCAGGGACGAGAGCCCCGGCCCTGCTCGACCGCATGCGCGCGATCCCTTAAGGTAGCCACCTCAAGCTCGTGCGCGACACGGACAGGGCATCACCGCCCACAGCCAGACGGATGCTTATGAACCCGAATTTCCTCGATTTCGAACAGCCGATTGCCGAACTGCAAGCCAAGATCGAAGAGCTGCGCCTGGTCGGCAATGACAACGCGCTGAACATCAGTGACGAGATCGCCCGCCTCGAAGACAAGAGTCGCAGTCTGACCAAGAGCATCTTCGACAACCTGAGCAGCTGGCAGATTGCCCAGCTGGCCCGGCATCCGCGGCGCCCCTATACCCTCGATTACATCGACCTGATCTTCACCGAATTCGACGAGCTGCACGGTGATCGGCATTTCTCCGACGATGCCGCCATTGTCGGTGGCATTGCCCGCCTGGATGACCAGCCGGTGATGGTCATCGGCCATCAGAAGGGCCGTGATGTGCGCGAGAAGGTCCGGCGCAACTTCGGCATGCCGCGCCCGGAAGGCTATCGCAAGGCCTGTCGCCTGATGGAGATGGCCGAGCGCTTCAAGCTGCCGATCCTGACATTCATCGACACACCGGGCGCCTATCCGGGCATCGACGCCGAAGAACGCAATCAGAGCGAGGCCATCGCCTGGAACCTGCGGGTGATGTCGCGGCTGAAGACGCCGATCATCGCCACCGTGGTGGGTGAGGGCGGCTCCGGCGGCGCA
>CALMID010000426.1 GCA_937863915.1 uncultured Pseudomonas sp. | reverse complement strand
CTTCGAAGGTGGACATGCCGTAGAAGGCCAGGGACACCACGAGGAAGCGCAGGATCGGGTCGGTGCGCAGCTTATGCCAGGCGCCCGACAGGGTCATCATGCCGTTGATCATGCCGCCCCAGCTCGGTGCCAGCAGGATCAGGGACATCACCATGCCCAGGGACTGAGCCCAGTCCGGCAGAGCGGTGTAGTGCAGGTGGTGCGGACCGGCCCAGATGTACAGGGTGATCAGCGCCCAGAAGTGCACGATGGACAGGCGGTAGGAGTAGATCGGGCGCTCAGCTTGCTTCGGCACGAAGTAGTACATCATGCCGAGGAAGCCGGCCGTCAGGAAGAAGCCCACGGCGTTGTGGCCGTACCACCACTGGATCATCGCGTCGGTTGCACCCGAATAGATCGAGTAGGACTTCAGCGGGCCGACTGGCAGTTCCAGGTTGTTGACGATGTGCAGCAGGGCGACGGTGAGGATGAAGCCACCGAAGAACCAGTTGCCGACATAGATGTGCTTGGTGGTGCGCTTGACGATGGTGCCGAAGAACACCAGGGCATAGCTCACCCAGACCACGGCAATCAGGATGTCGATTGGCCATTCCAGCTCGGCGTATTCCTTCGAGGAGGTGTAGCCCAGCGGCAGCGTGACCACGGCCAGCACGATGATGGCCTGCCAGCCCCAGAACGTGAAGGCGGCCAGCGAGTCAGAAATCAGTCGTGCCTGGGAGGTGCGCTGAACCACGTAGTAGGACGTGGCAAACAGGGCGCAACCACCGAAGGCGAAGATCACCGCGTTGGTATGCAGGGGACGCAGACGGCCGAAGCTGGTCCACGGGAGGCCAAGGTTGAGTTCCGGCCACACCAGTTGTGCGGCGATCAGAACACCGAGAGCCATGCCAATGACCCCCCAGATCACCGTCATGACGGCGAACTGGCGGACCACCTTATAGTTATAAGCAGTCTGACTGATTGCTGTGCTCATGCTAGGGGTTCCACGGTTAGAAGGAAGGCGCGCGACGCAAGGTCGCACCCGCTCAAAAAAGCGGCGGCAAGTATGGAGAAAGGCCATTTTCAATGCAACGACACACACTGAAACATTACGCCCGGTAAGGACTTGCAGCCGCGACGGATGCCCTGTCCCGTTCACTGAAAGCAGTGCCGGGGGATACATCCAACCTGTGCGCAAAAAATGGCTCGCCTTGGAGTTGTGCGGGTGGCGATGCAAAACATCTTAGCCTGCCGGCGACAAAGACCAAGTCGTTTTGTCGGGTAAAGAGGTGCGACATCGGGTCGCATAAGGCGGGGTGGGCTGCGCGCCCGGTTTACTGCTCTGTTCGGGGGGCTGGCCCGAAAGAGTAGCGGCGCATCCTTGCGCCGCTGATCTTGCGCTTACTTGCTGGCGACTTCCGCCGGCTGCTGCGACAGGCTGTAAACATAGGCAGCGAGCAGGTGAACCTTGTCGTTGCCCAGATACTGTTCCTGTGCCGGCATCTGGCCGTTGCGGCCATAACGCAGGGTCTGCTGAATCTGCGCCAGGCTCGAACCATAGATCCAGGCCGAAGGCTTGGTCAGGTCGGGAGCGCCCATCATCGGCATGCCTTTACCTTCGGCACCGTGACAGGCTGTGCAGTTGGTAGCGAACTGCTGCTTGCCGGCAGCCAGATCGGCCTGGGTGCCTTCCGGCAGTTTCAGGCCGGCGAGGTCCTGGCGCACGTAGGCGGCCACGTTCTTCACACCTTCCTCACCCAGGATCGCACCCCAGGCCGGCATGGCAGCCATGCGGCCGTGCAGGATCGTAGTCTTGATGCTGGCGGTGTCGCCGCCCCAGCGCCAGCTGTTGTCAGCCAGGTTGGGGAAGCCCGGAGCGCCCTTGGCGTCCGAACCGTGGCAGATCGAGCAGTAGGTGGCGAACAGGCGGTTGCCCATCTTCAGCGCCTGCGGATCTTTGGCGACATCTTCCAGTGGCATGGCAGCGTATTTGGCGAAGATAGGGCCGTATTGCTCGTCAGCTCGGCTGACTTCGCGCTCCCACTGCTTGACCTGGGTCCAGCCACCTTCGTAGCCGGGCAGGACGCCTTTCCAGTTACCCAGTCCCGGGTAGAGGACAAAGTAGATAACGCCAAACACGATGGTGCCGACGAACAGCAGGAACCACCACTGAGGCAGTGGATTGTCATATTCCTCAATGCCGTCGAAGGCATGGCCCATGGTCTGGTCGGTGATGCCCTTCGACTCACCCTTGCGGGTGCTGAAGATCAGCCAGACCAGCGCCACCAGGGTGCCGATTGTGAGGAGGGTGATGTACCCACTCCAGAACGAGGTCATGGTTGTTTACTCCTGATTTTTCGAGTTGCGGTCGTCGGCGAAGGGCAGCAGGGCGGCTTCATCGAAGCCGCTCTTGCGCTTGCCACTGAAGGCCCAGAGCACCAGACCGACAAAGGCGATCAGTACCAGTGCTGTGCCGAGACCCCGCAGAGTTCCGATATCCATGGTTGCTTACCGCTTGTTCTTCAGGCTGGTGCCGAGAACTTGCAGGTAGGCCACCAGGGCGTCCATTTCGGTTTTGCCCTTGACCGCGTCACTGGCGCCGGCAATGTCCGCATCGCTATACGGCACGCCGAGGGTGCGCATGGCTTGCAGTTTCTTGGCGGTGTCCTTGCCGTCGAGCTGGTTTTCCACCAGCCACGGGTAAGCCGGCATCTTCGACTCAGGCACTACGTTGCGCGGGTTGTACAGGTGCGCACGGTGCCAGTCATCGGAGTAGCGGCCGCCGACACGGGCCAGGTCCGGACCGGTACGCTTGGAGCCCCACAGGAACGGGTGGTCCCACA
>CALMID010000425.1 GCA_937863915.1 uncultured Pseudomonas sp. | reverse complement strand
GTCTGGGCGAGGGCCTGCGCCGTTTGGCTGCCGTGGTCCGTGAGGCGCAACAGGCAAAACAGTGAGTCAGCCATCAGTTTAAGAACCTGTTTACGACCTCCTGGCTGTCGGCCATACAGCGTTAAAAACGATCTCGGAATGCTCATTTACCACTCGTAAACTGCGCTTCCTCGACCGTTTTTGCCTTGTCTGGCTCTAATCCAGAAGATCGTAAACAGGTTCTCAGCCCGGAGATGCCCGATGTCCCTGCTCGAACCCTACCTGATTCATCTGGCCGCACTGGCGTGGTTCACGCTCTGCTGGATCGGCTACAGCCACTATGCGGCCTGGAAAGCCCGCACCACACCCTGTCTCGCGTCGGTGCTGCACCTGTACCGGCAGGACTGGATGCGCCGCCTGCTGCTACGTGACAACCGCATTGCCGACGCCAGCGTGATCGGTAATCTGGAACGCAATGCGTCGTTCTTTGCCTCCAGCACCCTGATCATCCTGGCCGGTATTCTCACCGTGCTCGGCTCCACCGAGCGGGCCGTATCGGTGCTGGCCGAACTGCCGTTCGTGCAGGCGCCCAGTCGCGAGCTGTCCGAGGTGAAGCTGCTGATCCTCGGCGTGGTCTTCGTCTATGCCTTCTTCACGTTCAGCTGGTGCATGCGCCAGTACAACTTTGCCGCGGTGCTGGTCGGCGCGGCGCCGATGGTGGCCGAGCGCACGGCCAGCGAGCAGGAGCGCAAGGTGTTCACCGACCGCACCGCGCGGGTGATTTCCCTGGCCGCCCACCAGTTCAACCAGGGTTTGCGTGCCTATTACTTCGGCCTGTCGATGCTGGCCTGGTTCATCCATCCGGGGTTCTTCGTACTGGCGACCACCGGGGTCGTGCTGGTGCTGTACCGCCGTGAGTTCCACTCCGATGTGCTGGAGGTCATGCTGTACACCAACGCCGGTCAGGAACCCCCGCAAAAAGGCCTTTTTTGAGCGGCGCAAGTCGTTATCATGCCCGCCCTTTTCGCACTCGCAGAGGTCATAGTCGATGAGCGATAACAGCATGCTGGATCGTGCCCAGCGTTTTCTCGGTGCCTTGCGCCATTGTCAGGTGCTCGGCATGCAGGTGCACAATGTGGACAGCGGCGGCCTGACGCTACGGCTGCCCTACAGCACGCAGATCATCGGCAATCCGGAAACCGGGGTGATCCACGGCGGCGCCATCACCACGCTGATGGACACCACCTGCGGCATCTCCACCGTCTGCGTGCTGCCGGAGTTCGAGATCTGCCCGACCCTCGACCTGCGCATCGACTACATGCGTCCGGCCGAGCCGCACAAGGACGTATTCGGTTTCGCCGAGTGCTACCGCGTCACCGAGAACGTCATCTTCACCCGTGGCTATGCCTACCAGGATGATCCGCGCGAGCCGATTGCCCATGTGGTCGGTGCCTTCATGCGCATGGGCAAGGGCGCCCAGGGCGAGAGCGGACTGAAGCAGAACATCGACGGAGCCGGCGCATGAGCGAGCTGAACATCAATGCCCTGGTGCGCCAGGCGCATGAGACCAACAACTACGATGCGCTGATCGAGCTGATTCCCTACGCCAGGCTGATTGGCATCGAGTGCCTGCGTCTGGGCGACGACATGGTGTTCCGCCTGCCGGCGAGCAAGGACAACATCGGCAATCCGATTCTGCCGGCCATCCATGGCGGAGTGATCGCCGGCTTCATGGAACACTCGGCGCTGCTGCACCTGCTGATGTTCATGGAGATCCCGCATATGCCGAAAATCATCGACTTCTCGATAGATTATCTGCGCGCCGGGCATTACCGTGACACCTTCGTGCAATGCCAGGTGTGGCGCCAGGGCCGGCGGGTGGCCAACGTCGCCATCACGGCCTGGCAGACCAACCAGACCGAGCCGATTGCCACCGCGCGGGCCCACTTCAAGGTGGACTGAGTGGCCGGCCCGGCGGCAGATTTCGCTCTCAAGGACCTGTGAATGGATGCGTTGCTGATTCTTGGCGGTGTGCTGATGATCCTCAGCGGCCTGGTGCTGCTGGTGACCCTGGCCTTCGGTACCAGCCTGCTGTGGGGCCTGGGCAGCCTGATCCCACCGATCACCTTGGTCTACGTGGTGCGCTACTGGAAGCGCGCGCGCAAGGCGCTGGCGCTGGCCGGTATGGGCTGCATACCCCTGGTGGTCGGCTTGGTTCAGCTGGCCCAGCATGATGCCGAGCGGCTGCAGGCCATTGTCAGCCTCGACTGGCTGAAAACCCCACCGGCGGTCGCGCCTGAACTGAATATCCGCCTGTATGGCGAGCTGCGCGGCCAGCCCTTTGCCCCGACCGAGGGTGAGCTGATCGACGGCGTGCTGAGCCTGCGCGAGCGTGGCGACTTCTTTGCCAAGCGCGAGGTCAATATCCGCCTGGCACAGCCCGTCAGCGGCGAACTGCGGGTCGATGTGCTGCCGCAGGACGCTGGTAACCTGCCGGAAGTTGAGGTGGTCTGGCTGGATGCCGAGCGTGATCTGCCCGAGGCACGCCGGCTCAACCGCGGCTATACGCTGCACCTGGACCTCAAACCGCAGGCACCGAACAAGCTGGTCGGCGATTTCCACCTGGTCATGCCCAGCGCCTTGCGCACTGCGCTCAGCGGTGAGGTCGAGGTCTTTACCGATCGCTTGCGTTACCACGAGGGGCATGTCGATCGCCTGCATGATTCGCGCGATACTCTGGCCTGGGTGATTCGCGATTACCTGCAGCGTCGCGAGCAGCGCGCCGATGTCAGTGTCTCCAGCCTGCCACCGTTCACCCTGCCGG
>CALMID010000424.1 GCA_937863915.1 uncultured Pseudomonas sp. | reverse complement strand
TGAAAGATCTTGAAGATGAAAACCGCCGCCTGAAACAGATGTTCGCTGACTTGAGCTTGGAAAATCGAGCACTCAAGGATGGCATCGAAAAAAAGTGCGTATTTCGGTTTGTCCGGCCACCTGTTCCGGTTTCATCCGGCCAGGCGTTTCGGTGTGATCCGGCCAGCATGATCTGACCTTCGTTTATCCTCTCTTTTTACCCGACTTCTTCACCCTGAACCAGTGTTTTTTTACGTTGTGACTCACCTGTTAATTCCAGTCGGTGGGCATTGTGGATCACTCTGTCTAACAGCGCATCTGCAACAGTTGGATTATCCATTAAGCCGTACCACTCCGAGACCGGTAACTGACTGACGATGATTGTGCTGCGTTGCTCGTAGCGATCTTCAATGACGTCCAGTAAATCGCTGACTTGTTTACCTTTAAATCCCTCAAGGCCCCAATCATCTAGGATCAACATATCTACCTTTTGTAGCTGTACCAGTTGTTTCAGATAGCTACCATCAGCATGCCCCATTTTCAGGCTTTCCAGTAACCGACCTAACCGGTAATACAGCACGCGTTTATTCTGTCGGCAAGCTTGCTCACCTAAGGCGCAGGCAAGATAGGTTTTGCCGCTGCCGGTGGGCCCGGTTATCAAGATATTCTGGTGGTACGTCAGGTGATGTCCTTGCATAAGTGGTGTAATTTGTTCAGCTCGCAAGCCGCGCTTTGCCGGATAGCGTAAGCCTTCTGGTGTCGCTTTAAGGCGCAGATTGGCTTGTTTGCGCAAGCGGTGTAAGCGGGTGTTATCCCGCGCCAGATGTTCTTGCTCGACCAGCAATCCCAATCGTTCATCGAAGCTAAGTTCGGCATAGGTATGGGGCGCAAGACGTTGTTGCTCCAGCGCACTGGCCATGGCCGCCAGCTTAAGCTGGCGCAGTTGGATAAGCAGTGAGTCCATTGGTGGTCCTTATTGGTAGTATTTTGAGCCACGGATGTTGGTGTGTGTGCCAGGGATAATGGTTTTAGTTTCATCCGGTTGCCAGCGCATATCTTCACCGTTTTTCAGTAGCTTTTTGATGACCGGTATATAAGGTAGTTGGCGACTGATGGCCAGTGCGCAGGCCTTTTCCAGCCGGTCACTGCCATAGCGCTTTTGCTCGCTCAGGAGTCCCAGGCAGGTGCGCTGCGCTTGGATAAGATGGTCTTTGTTACGCTCAACCGCTAAGACCACCGCCAGCGTGTTAGTGCCGATATGGGTTGCCCAGCTGCGAATGCGCTCAGGGCTCCATTCCAGATGGGCAGCATGGTTTTCTGGCATATGCGCTATATCAGTCGTGTGCCGGTAGCGGGTATAGCTGCGCGGATGCTGAGCGACGCATTTCGCCTGATGGTAAACCTTTATCAGCGTCTGCGTTGCACTGATTTCAACCCGCTCACCGACTAAACGGTGTGGCACCGAGTACCAGTGATAGTCGTATTGTACGTGGTAGTCTTTGGCGACTTTGGCAATGCGATAATCGGTGTACTCATAAGCGTAAGGCGGCAGTGGTTGTAATGCAGGCGCATCGAGCAAGTTAAACAACTGCTCACGGCTGGCACCGTTGTAATGCTTCATTGGCCGCTGATTGAGTTCTGTATTCAATGCGCGGATGGCCTGATTTAACGCTGCCAGTGAGTGAAATACCTGATGGCGCAGCCGGGCTAATACCCAGCGTTCCACAATCAGCACAGCCGATTCGACTTTGCCTTTATCCTGCGGTTTGCGTGGTCGGGTCGGCATCAACGCACAGCCATAATGTCTGGCCAGCGCTTTGTAATTGTCGTTAATCACCGGCTCGAACTTATCCGCTTTATCAACCGCCGCTTTGAGATTGTCGGGTATCAATAATGCGGGTACGCCACCTAAAAAGGTCAGGCAACGACTGTTCGCCATCAGCCAGGATTCCCTATCCTGACCTTTACAGGCTTCAATATAGGTGTAGTTAGATGCGCCCAGGGTGGCGACGAAGATAGCGGCCGGTTTTATCTCACCTGTTTCTGGGTTCACAATCGGCACTGTCGGGCCACAGAAGTCGATAAACAGCTTCTCACCGGCTTCATGATGCTGTCGCATCGAGCGTTTTTGTACAGCACACCAACGCCGGTAATGTTCACAGTACTGCGTGTAGCCAAGTGCTTTACTGCCGTGCTCTGCCTGATACTCCTGCCATAACAGCAGTTTGGTGACGCCTTTTCTACGCAGCTCAAGATGTACCTGCACCCACGACGGCAAGACCCGCTGCGTACTGTAATCACGGCCAGGAAATAACTGTTTGTCGAGGCTATCAAGCGGATAGTCGGCTGCCAGCGGCCAACTGAGGCCTAAGTTGTTAAAGCGGATAACCAAATCACTGATGGTTGCCCGGCCAATATTTAGCGCCTGAGAGATTTGCCTGTCACTTAACTTGGCCTCAAATTTGAGGCGGAATATATCCAGATAAGTTTGCATATCTGTCCTTACCATTTTCTTTTTACGTGTCATGACTACTCCGGCAAACAGTTAAAAAACTGTTATGCCAAAGACCGTAAAACGAAGGAAGAACAAACTGGCCGGACGATACCGAAACAGGTGGCCGGATGAAGCCGAAATCAGTGGCCGGATGATACCGAAATGGGTGGCCGACTCATGCCGAAATCGCTGGCCAGATCATCCCGAAATATGCACCGCTGCAGTCTGCTGTGAATTGATCCGCTGGTGGTTGCATGCAGAGTGGAGTGA
>CALMID010000423.1 GCA_937863915.1 uncultured Pseudomonas sp. | reverse complement strand
CCATGAGCTTCAGCCCGCTGATTCGCCAACTGATCGATTCGCTGCGCATCCTTCCCGGTGTCGGGCAGAAGACGGCGCAGCGCATGGCGTTGCAGATGCTTGAACGCGATCGCAGCGGTGGTTTGCGGCTGGCTCAGGCACTGACGGCGGCGATGGAGGGGGTAGGGCACTGTTCCCAGTGCCGGACCCTCAGCGAGGATCACCTCTGTCCGCAGTGTGCCGATCCTCGGCGTGACGACTCGCTGTTGTGCGTGGTCGAGGGCCCGCTGGATGTGTTTGCCGTCGAACAGACCGGCTACCGCGGGCGCTATTTCGTGCTCAAGGGGCACCTCTCGCCGCTCGATGGCCTTGGCCCGGAAGCCATCGGCATTCCGGAGTTGCTCGCGCGCATTGCGGCGGGCAGCTTCAGCGAGATCATCCTGGCTACCAACCCGACCGTGGAAGGTGAGGCAACTGCCCATTACATCGCGCAGATGCTGGTCGGCAAAGGGCTCAGCCTGACTCGTATCGCCCACGGTGTGCCTCTGGGCGGCGAGCTGGAACTGGTCGATGGCGGCACCCTGGCCCATGCCTTGGCCGGGCGCCGGCCGATGGTCGAGTAACGTTCGCCAGCTTTCCTAAATCCTTCTTTATCTGGTCCGTGCCTGGTGCGCGTCGCTGGCCTGTGCGCGGCGTTTGCTGGGCGTGGCGTTCGCTGCGCATGACGTAAGTGCCGTGAGTGATGGCCGGAGTGTCACCTTGCAAACCAAGCAAGCGCTAGGTATGGTCGCCTAAACCGCTACCGGAGTCGCTCATGTCTGCCTTTCAGGAATACTTCAATCAGGATCACCAGATGGTGCGCGATTCCGTGCGCCGCTTTGTCGAGCGCGAGATCCTGCCGCATGTGGCCGACTGGGAAGAGGCCGAGGAGTTTCCCCGCGAGCTGTACCGCACGGCGGGGGCTGCGGGCATCCTCGGCATCGGCTACCCGGAACAGTTCGGCGGCAGCCACGAGGGTGATGTCTTCGCCAAGGTGGCGGCCAGTGAAGAGCTGATGCGCTGTGGCTCGGGTGGCCTGGTGGCCGGTCTGGGTTCCCTGGACATCGGCCTGCCGCCGGTCCTGAAGTGGGCCAAGCCGGCCGTGCGTGACCGTGTCGTCCCCGAGGTGCTGGCCGGCGAGAAGATCATGGCCCTGGCCGTCACCGAGCCCAGCGGCGGTTCGGATGTGGCCAACCTCAAGACCCGCGCCGTGAAAGAGGGTGATTTCTACCGCGTCAGCGGCAGCAAGACCTTCATCACCAGCGGTGTGCGTGCCGATTACTACACCGTGGCGGTACGCACCGGTGGCGACGGCTTTGGCGGCGTCAGCCTGCTGCTGATCGAGAAGGGCACGCCGGGTTTCACCGTGGGCCGCTCGCTGAAGAAGATGGGCTGGTGGGCTTCGGATACCGCCGAGCTGTTCTTCGACAACTGCCTGGTGCCGGTGGAGAACCTCATCGGCGTGGAGAACATGGGTTTTGCCTGCATCATGGCCAACTTCCAGAGCGAGCGCCTGTCGCTGGCGATCATGGCCAACATGACCTCGCAGCTGGCGCTGGAGGAAGCCACGCGCTGGGCTAGGGAGCGCGATGCCTTCGGCAAGCCGATCGGCAAGTTCCAGGTGCTCAAGCATCGTCTGGCCGAGATGGCTACCCAGCTGGAAGTGTCCCGCGAGTTCACCTACCGCCAGGCCGCGAAGATGGCTGCCGGCAAGAGCGTGATCAAGGAAATCTCCATGGCCAAGAACTTTGCCACCGACGTTTCCGACCGCATCACCTACGACGCCACGCAGATCCTCGGTGGCATGGGCTTCATGCGCGAGTCGCTGGTCGAGCGGCTGTACCGCGACAACCGCATCCTGTCCATCGGCGGCGGTACGCGCGAGGTGATGAACGAGATCATCAGCAAGCAGCTTGGGCTGTAAGCCCGCTCTGCGCTGAACAAAACGCCCGAGGATGCAGCATCCTCCTCGGGCGTTTTGTTGTCTGCGAATCAGTTAAATTTAATTTGGTTATAAAAAAATAATTAATAATTCTTTTGAGGAATTTAAGCTTTCCCCTAGAGTCACTTCCAAGCCGACAGCGGACCACCGCACCGAGCCCATAGAATGGGGCTCATCCTACCTTCAGCCGCGCACAGACGCCGGCACGATCGAGCCCCACTGCAGTGCCAACACGCACACCCGACTGCATCTGGAGCTTGACGCATGAACTACCAATCCCTGCCGCTGGCCATCGCCCTCGGACTTATCGCCCAACAGGCTGGCGCCGCCGGTTTCGTCGAAGACAGCAAGGCCACCCTTGGCCTGCGCAACTTCTACATCAACCAGGACACCCGCAACCAGGCCGCCAACACCCAGGAAGAATGGGGGCAGGGCTTCCAGTTCAACTATGCCTCTGGCTTTACCGAAGGCACCGTCGGCGTCGGCGTCGACGCCATCGGCCTGCTGGGTGTGAAGCTCGACTCGGGCAAGGGCCGCCACTACAACCCGGATTCCAGCAAATACGCCGGCACCGTGTTCC
>CALMID010000422.1 GCA_937863915.1 uncultured Pseudomonas sp. | reverse complement strand
CCCACGAGGCCGCCAAGCGCTTTAACGATCGGCAATGGCAAGGTATGGCGCATTACGCCGCGGGCGACTACGCCGCCGCTGCCGAGCGCTTTGCACAGTTCGATACGGCCAGCGCCCATTACAACCGTGGCAATGCCCTGGCCAAGAGTGGCGAGCTGGCTGCGGCGCTGGACGCCTATGACAGCGCCCTGGAGAAACAGCCTGAACTGAGTGCCGCCCGCCATAACCGCGCCCTGGTCGAGCAACTGCTGCGCCAGCAACAGCAGGAGCAACAGCAGCAACAAGGGCAGCAGGAACAGGCATCCGGCGAACAGCAGGGTGGCGATCAACAACAGCCACCGCCAACTACTTCGGAAAGAGGCAACAAGCAGTCGGACGAGCGCAAGCAGCCCCAAGCCTCGCAGCAGAAGCCGGCGGGTGAGTCGGGATCGCCTTCTGACCAGAAGCGCCGCGAACCATCCCAGGGTGAATCGACAACAGAGCGCGAAGAGTCAGTCGGGAAAGGCCAGGCCGCGGCCAATCAGCCCGGCTCGGCCACAACGGAGCCGCCCCAGCAGAATGCTGCCGCCGACAGCGAAGGCCTCAGTAGCGAGCAGCAACAGGCACTGGAGCAGTGGTTGCGGCAGATTCCCGACGACCCCGCCGAACTGCTCAAGCGCAAGTTCTGGATCGAACAACAGCAACGCCAGGAAAACCGGCCATGAATCCCATTCTCCGCGCCGCCGTGCCGGCCCTTTTCAGCCTCAACTGCCTGGCCGCCGGGATCAGCGCCAGCCTGGATCGCACAGTGGTCAGCGAAGGTGAAAGTGTCGAGCTGACCCTGCAGAGCCAGGGCGCCATCGCCCTCAGCACGCCGGACCTCTCCCCGCTGAACAAGGACTTCGAGATTCTCGGCTCCCGCCAGGTCAGCAGCCTGAGCACCGGCACTGGCGGCACGCAGCAAAGCACGCGCTGGCTTATCAGCCTGCTGCCGAGGCGCCTGGGGCAGTTGGAAATTCCCTCCCTGCAGGTCGGCGACAGCCACAGCCCGGCGCTGCAACTGCAGGTACAAAAAAGCAGTGAGACCGGTAGCGCTCAAGTGGCACCAGTGTTCATCGATGCCAGCCTGTCGCAGGAAGAAGTCTATGTGCAGGCTCAGACCGTTCTCACCCTGCGCATCTATCACTCGGTCTCGCTGTACGACGACAGCAGCCTGACCCCGCTGCAGATGAGCGATGCCCGAGTCGAACCGCTGGGTGAACCGAAGACCTTCGAGCAGATCATCAACGGCGTCCGCCATGGCGTGATCGAACTGCGCTATGCCATCTACCCGCAGAAGAGCGGCGACCTCATCATCCCCGCCCAACTGTTCAGCGCCACCATGGTCGACACTCGGCAGAATCAGGACTTCATGCCCTTCGGGGCGCGTCCGGGCAAAGCGGCACGGGTCAACTCGCCGGAGATCCCGCTGCGGGTCAAGCCTCGCCCCGCCGAGTTCCCTGCCGATGCGCCCTGGCTGCCTGCCGCTGCGGTCAGCCTCAGCGAAGCCTGGAGCCCGGAGCCACAGAAGGCCATGGAGGGTATTTCGCTGACACGCAACGTACTGCTGAAGGCCGATGGCCTGTCCGGCTCACAGCTGCCGCCGCTGGAACAGACCGAGGTGAGTGGCCTGCGTCGCTACCCCGAGCAGCCACAAACACGCAATCAGGCCGATGAACGCGGACTGCTCGGCAGCCGTGAGGAAAGCGTGGCGCTGGTGCCCACCCGTAGCGGCGAGATCGTTTTGCCGGCCATCGAAGTGCCGTGGTGGAATACCCGTACCGACAGTCTCGAATACGCCCGCCTACCCGAGCGCCGCCTGCAGGTCGCAATCAATCCGCAATTACAGGCCGAAGCCATGCCTGGCGGCGCCGCAACCGAGGGTGCTCCTGTCAGCCAGCGTCTGTGGCCGTGGCAACTGTCCACCGGACTCTTCGCCCTGACCACCGCCCTGGGTTTTGGCCTGTGGTGGCGCGCGCGCAAGCAGCCGGCCATCGCAGCGACCGCCAGCACCGGGCCTAGCCCGCGAACCCTGCTAGACGACCTCAAGCGCGCCTGCCAGGCCAACGACTCCCAGGCCACCCGCCAGGCACTGGATGCCTGGGCCCGCCAGCAGCCAGAAACCCTCGCAGACATGGCGGCACGCTATGCGCCGCTATCCGAAGCCCTCGATGGCCTGAATGGTGCGCTGTACAGCGAAAGTGGACAGAACTGGCAGGGCGAAGCCCTGTGGAAAGCAGTCCGCAGCCTGCCACCACTCAGTGCCGAGCCGGTAACCACCGAAAATAGCCTGCCGCCGCTTTATCCTCGCTGAGCAACAGCCTCATCCAGGGCAATCACCTGCATTTACGCAGCGCATAAAAAAACCGCGGCTCATGGCCGCGGTTTTTCATTGCCGCTCGCTTAGTGGGCGAACAGCGAACCACCTTGCTTGCCGGCCAGCTTCTCCGGCTTGATCAGGAAGCGAGCCAGTGCCGGCAGCAGCCACAGGGCACCGAACATGTTCCACAGCAGCATGAAGGTCAGCATCAGACCCATGTCGGCCTGGAACTTGATCGCCGAGAACACCCAGGTGACCACGCCGATCGCCAGGCACAGACCGGTGAACAGTACGGCCTTACCGGTCGAGCGCAGTGTCTCGTAGTAGGCTTCCTGCAGCGGCAGGCCAGCACGCAGGAAACTCTCCATGCGGCTGTAGATGTAGATGCCGTAGTCGACACCAATACCCACGCCCAGGGCGATCACAGGCAGGGTTGCCACCTTCACGCCAATACCCAGCCAGGCCATCAGGGCGTTGCCCAGGACCGAGGTGAGGATCAGCGGCAGGATGATGCAGAGCATCGCACCGAAGGAGCGGAAGGTGATCAGGCACATCACCGCGACGCAGATGTACACCAGGATCAGAATCTGCAGCTCAGACTTGGCGATCACCACGTTGGTTGCAGCTTCGATACCAGCGTTACCGGCAGCCAGCAGGAACTTGCGGTCCTCGCTGTCATGCTCGGCCGCAAAGGCCTCAACAGCCGCCACGGCACGCTTGAGTGTCTCGGCCTTGTGATCCTCGAGGAAGATCAGCACCGGCGCCAGCGAGCAGTCGGTGTTGTACAGGCCCTCAGCACGACTGATCGAGTTGTTCAGCACGTCCTGGTTACGCGACAGGGTTTCCCACTTCAGGTTGCCTTCGTTCATGCCCTTGATGACCTGCTTGGACACGGTCACCAGGGAAATGGCCGACTGCACACCGGCAGTGTTCTGCATGGTCCACATCAACTCATCGATCGGCGCCAGGGTCTCATAAGTCGAGCAACCTTCCGGACCGGTCTTGACCATCACCACCAGCACGTCAGAGCTGGTCGAGTAGTTCTTGATGATGAAGTCATTGTCCTTGTTGTAGCGCGAGTCCGGACGCAGCTCCGGCGCACCCTGATCCAGGTCGCCGATCTGCAGGTGGGCCTTCTGGTACCAGAAACCAGCCACACCGGCGGACAGGGCGATGACCACGGAAATCGGTGCGACAACCGGATGGGCGAAATTGGACAGCAGGCGCCAGAACGGATGTTCGCGCACCGCATCGGCCTTGCTGCGCTCAACCGCCTTCTTGCTGATGCCGATATAGGAAATCGCCACCGGCAGCAGAATCAGGTTGGTGAAGACGATCACGCCCACACCGATCGAGGCGCCAATCGCCAGTTCGCGGATCACACCGATATCGATCACCAGCAGGGTGATGAAGCCGACGGCGTCCACCAGAATGGCGATCATGCCCGGCAGGAACAGCTGACGGAAGGTACGGCGGGCAGCGGTCAGGGCGTTATCCGCACCACTGGACTGCAGGGCGATACCGTTGATCTTCTGTACGCCGTGGGAAATACCGATGGCGAAGATCAGGAACGGCACCAGCATCGAGTACGGATCGAGACCGAAGCCCACGGTGTGCATCAGACCCAACTGCCAGACCACGGCAATCAGGGTGGTGGACACCACCGAGATGGTCGAACGGATACACCAGCTGAACCAGTACAGCAGCACCAGAGTGATCGCCAGCGCGATACCGAAGAACGCCACCACCATGATCAGGCCATCGATCAGGTCGCCGACCTTCTTGGCGAAACCAACGATGTGAATCTTCACATTGGGGTTTTGCGCCTGGAACTTTTCACGCACCTTCTCTTCCAGTTCATGGGAGAACTGGCGGTAGTCCAGTTTGATCAGCTTGCCCTGATCCTCGGGATCCGGGTAAGACTCAAGCAGTGGAATCTCAACCGTACTGGATTTGAAGTTGTTCGCCACCATGCGACCAATCTGGCCGGACTTGAGCACGTTGTTGCGCAGCTCCTCCAGACTGGCGGCCGAACCGTCGTAGGTTTGCGGAATCACTTCGCCACCGGCAAAGCCTTCTTCGGTCACTTCGGTCCAGCGTACGCTGGGGCTCCACAGCGACTTCATACCGGCACGATCGACACCTGGAATGTAGAACACCTCGTCATTCACCTGACGCAGGGTTTCC
>CALMID010000421.1 GCA_937863915.1 uncultured Pseudomonas sp. | reverse complement strand
GCCGGGCTTGCCGAGGATGGCATCGGGGATGCCGATCTTGCCGACATCGTGCATCGGCGCGGCCAGGCGCAGGCGCTCGACGAACTCCGGCTCTAGACCCAGAGCGCTGGCTATCAGCGCCGCCGACTCGCCCATGCGCAGGATGTGATTGCCGGTCTCGTTGTCCTTGTAGCAGGCCGCCCGGCCCAGGCTGCGAATCACCGCCTGGTAGCTTTCGCGCAGCTGCGCGTTGCGCCGCTCCACCCGCGCCTCCAGCTGGTCGCGCTCATGCTGCAGGGCCTGACTGGCCAGGCTCAGCTGCAGGTTGTTGCGCACCCGCAGGAGCAGTTCGGGCAGGTCCAGCGGCTTGCAGATGTAGTCGTTGGCGCCCAGCTCCAGGCCACGGCGCCTATCCTCGACGCCACTCAGGGCGGTGACGATGATCACCGGCGCGGCGTTGCGGTCACGCCCGGCCAGTTGCTGGAGAATCTCGAAACCATTGGGCGCCGGCATGTCCAGATCGAGCAGGAGCAGGTCCCAGTGATTGCGCTGCAGCCACTCCAGGCCTTCGCCCGAGTTGCTGAAGGCATGCACCTGCCGCAGACCGAACGCCTTGAGGCTGGACTCCAGCAGGCGCAGGTTAGGCGCCATATCGTCTATCACCACCACCGTGGCAAACCGCAGTGCATCAGACAGCATCTTTATTCACCTCCTGCAGCAGGGCACTGACAAGCCCGCGCAACTCATCCAGGTCCAGCGGCTTGGCCAGAAAGCCCTGGCAATCCAGACTGAGCAATTTGGCCGTATCGGCAGCGGCGCTGAGCACCACCACCGGCAGATCATGGGTCTGTGTCGCTGCCCGCAACTGACTGAGCACCTGCTCGCCGTTCAGACCCGGCAGGTGGTAATCGAGCAGCAGCAGGGCCGGTGGCGAGGCCAGCAGACGCTCGACGGCCACCCGCCCATCGCTGACCACTTCGATGTCGGCCAGGTCTTCCAGGGCCTTGCGCACCACGAACTGGCTGGCCGGGTTGTCCTCGACATAGAACACCCGCGGCCGCGCGCCTGCCGCCGCAGGGGTCGGAGCCGTCACAGCGCCGGCCAGTGGTAGTTCGATCCAGAAGCTGCTGCCAATGCCGGGCTCGCTGTGCAGGCCCATGCGCCCATTCATCAGCGTGGCGAACTGCTGACACAGCGCCAGCCCCAGACCGGTGCCCTGAATAGCCGTGTTCTGCCGGCCCACCCGCTCGAACGGCTCGAACACCTGATCCTGCAGCTCCGGGCTGATACCCAGGCCGGTGTCCTCGACCAACAGCCGCACATGTCCAGCCGCGACCTGATAGCTCAGGGTGATCTGCCCCGCCGGCTGGTTGTACTTGATGGCATTAGACAGCAGGTTGAGCATCACCTGGCGCAGGCGGCGCGGATCGGCGATGACCTGCAGGGCGGCGTCGGGCAGGTCCAGGTTGAGGGTCAGACCCTGCTTGTCCACCTCGACCCGGACCAGCTCGGCGCACTCGTTGAGCAGGTTGTGTACCGTTACCGGCCCCAGCTCCACCCTGGCCTTGTCGGCCTGCACGCTGGACCACTCGAGGATGTCGCCGACCAGCTGGTTGAGGTGTTCGCTGGCGGTGAGAATCTCGTCCAGGTAATCCGGGCCCTCCTCGCCACTGGCCGGTCGCTCCATGCGCATCAGCTGGGCAAAACCCTGAATGGCATTGAGCGGCGTGCGCAGCTCATGGCTGATGCTGGAGATGAAGCGCGACTTGGCACGGCTGGCGGCCTGCGCCTCGACGATGGCCTGACGCAGGTCTTCCTCGACCTTCTTCAGCTTGTCGATATCCACATGGGTACCGGCCAGCAACACCGCCAGGCCGGACTGCGGATCACGCTCCATGACGCGACCCCGGCTGAGCAGCCAGTGGTAATGGCCCTCGGCATCGGCAAAGCGGAACTCGCTGGAATACTGCTGATCGCTGCCGTCCAGAGCCCGACGCTGGGCCGCCTGCATGGGCTCACGGTCATCGGGGTGCACGCGCCGGTAGAACTCGTCGAAGCTGATCTGCTCATCCGACAGGCCGAAGCGCTTGGCAAAGCGGCCACGCAGGCTCAACTGGCCGGAACGGAAGTCACCTTCCCACAGGCTCTCGGTGACGCTTTCGAGGATCATCTCCAGGCGACTCTGGATCGCGTTGCGCTGCACCTCGCTGTGCTCCAGCTGCCCGCCCACCTCAAGGGCATGGCCGGCCATGTCGTCCAGCTCGCGAATCTGCCCCTGCACCCGCTGCGGACGCCAGTTGCCCCGGCCGATCTCGGCCATCATGGTGGAAATCCCGGTGATCGGGCCGCGCAGCTGGCGGCTGAGCTGCAGCGCGCGCACCCACATGAAGCTGAAGAACAGCACGTAGAACAGCACCAGGCCGGCAATCAGCAGATAGCCGATCTGCTTGTAGCGCCCGGCCAGCAGGTTGGTCTGGGCGAACACGTCGGCCTCGGCCACCACGGTCAGCAGGTGCCAGTCGGTCTGGGCAATGGTCGACCAGGCCACCAGGTGCGGCTTGCCACCCAGCACCACGCGCTCGATGCCGCTGGCCTTGCTCGCCACCGCCTTGGCCAGGCTGACAGTCTCGGCACGCTTGGCCAGGTTGAAGTCCTCGGGCTTGAACAGCTCGCGGCGGATGGCTTCGTCGTAGGAATGCTCGGTCAGCTCGCGCAGGCCGAAATCCTCTTCACCGGCCTTGGGCAGGGCCATGATGTTGAGGTCCTTGCTCACCAGCACCA
>CALMID010000420.1 GCA_937863915.1 uncultured Pseudomonas sp. | reverse complement strand
GCATGATCGAGCGCACTATTGCCAACCCAAGCCCCCCCGAATCATCGGGCTGGTTGCGTGAAGGGTCACAGCGATAGAACCGCTCGAAAAGATGCGGCAGGTGTTCAGCAGCAATCGCATCGCCCAGGTTATGCACACAGATCTCAAGCCCATCCACAGTGCTCCGGCTACTGATCGTCACCGGCGTATCCTGGGCGGCATAGCGCAGCGCATTGGCCAGCAGGTTGGCCAGCGCCCGGCGCATTAAATCCGGGGCGGCGTTCAGCGTGCCGCAGGCCCTATTGATCAGCTCAATGCCGCGCTCCTGCGCCATACCTTCGAAATAGTCGCAGAGCTGTGCAACCAGGCTTTGCAGATCAACAGATTCGCGTTTGATCGACGATCCGGGCTGCTCGGTACGGGCCAGGAACAGCATGCTGTCGATCATCCGGGCCAGGCGTTCGTACTCCTCCTGATTGGAGGCCAGCAGATTCTGGTATTCCTCGCTCGAGCGACTGCGATCAAGCGCCTGCTGGGTTTGCCCCATCAGGTTGCTCAGCGGCGTGCGCATCTCGTGCGCGAGGTCTTCCGAGAAGCGCGAAAGCTGGGCGAAGCCCTGTTCCAGGCGGCCAAGCATCTGATTGAGTGCGTGGCTCAGCGCACTCAACTCGCTGACATCCTTGAACGGCTCCAGGCGTACATGCAGGTGCTGCACGTCAATGGTGGCGGCGCGCGTAGCCAGTTGACGCACAGGCTTCAGACCGCGCTGGCTCACCAGCCAGCCGAGCAGAAATGCCAACAGCGCACCTACCGTCACGGCCAACAACACTTTCCAGCGATAGGCACTGAGCATCTGCTCGCGTTCGCCGAGGTACTTGCCCGCAATCAGGGTAAGGCGGCTCCCGGCACTCGATATATCGACCCAGGCAAGGCGCAGCGCGGGATTATCCGGGCTGTCTGCAAGCCTCGGCGCGGGGGCCGGCGAGAGGGTCGGGAGTGGCAGGGCCAACGGGTTGATTTCGATCAGGTGCTGGCCTGTGTTGTCGATAATCCACAGCAGGTTATCGCGATTGCCCAGCATGTTTTCGTACAGCTGGGGGCGGCTGCGCAGTGACTCGATACTCTCACTGTCACCGATAAGCGCCTGCATGCGCTGCAAACGGCCAAGCAGTGCCTGGTCATCACGCCAGGCGATTTCGCGCTGCAACGACTGGTACAGGTAAAGCCCCACTGCGCCCAGCAGCAAGGAGCTGACCAGGGCGAACATCAGTGCCAGACGCAGACTCAGCGTGCGTGGCCAAAGGCTCATGTCTGGGCTTCCAGCATGTAGCCCATACCGCGCACGGTGTGAATCAGCTTGATCGGATAGGGATCATCAACCTTGGCCCGCAGGCGCCGAATAGCGACGTCCACGACATTGGTATCGCTATCAAAATTCATCTGCCAGACATGCGAGGCAATCAGCGCTCGTGACAGCACCTCACCCTCGCGGCTGAGCAACAGGTGCAGCAGCGCGAATTCCTTATTGGTGAGCGTCAGGCGCTCGCCACTGCGGGTGACCCTGCGTTTGAGCAGATCCAGATGCAGATCGGCCACCTGAAACTGCTCCACTTCTCGGGGTGGTCCGCGGCGCAGCAGGGTGCGCACGCGAGCCAGCAACTCGGCGTAGGAGAAGGGTTTGATCAGGTAGTCATCGGCACCCAGTTCCAGCCCTTTGACGCGGTCTTCGATGGCATCTCGCGCGGTCAGAAAGAGCACCGGCGTTTGCGATTTGCGGCGGATGATCTGCAGCAATTGCCAGCCGTCCAGCCCAGGCAGCATGACGTCGAGGATGATCAGATCAAACTCGCTTTCCTGCACCAGGTGCTGACCATCCAGGCCATTCAAGGCGACTTCAACCCGATAGCCGGACTCACCCAGGCCCTTGCGCAGGTAATCCGCCGTCTTCACCTCATCTTCAACAACCAGGATACGCATCAAGTCCTCCAGTACAGGCGCATAGCCTAGGCCGATCAGCCGCTTCGTCCCATTACAAATTGGTAATGCGCCGGCAATCAGTCTGAGCGCAACGCTTGTGCAGTATGGCCGGCAACTGCTCAGCCGAGCTTTGAACGGGAGGACTTATGCAAGTCGGAAGAAGCTTCACCACGTCATGTCTGGCTCTGGCCATGGGTTCAAGCGCCGCGTGGGCCGATACCCCACAGGTTGCCCAGCGGGCGGATGTGACCCTGGCTATGGCCAATCAACTTCTGCAAGCCACCCTGGCGGCCTGCCATGCGGACGGCCGTACTGCCGTTGCGGCCGTCGTCGACCGCGGCGGCAATCTGGTCGCCGTGCAGCGTGATGACAATGTCGGGCCACACAACACCCAAGCCGCTCAGCGCAAGGCCTTTACCGCCCTGTCTACGAAGACCGCCACCGGCCTGCTGGCAGAGCGTGCGCGCAGCAATCCAGAAGCGGCAAACCTCAACACCCTCGATGAGCTGCTGCTGTTAGGCGGCGGTGTACCGCTGAAGGTGGGCGACGAGGTCATCGGCGCCATCGGTGTTGCCGGAGCCGGTGGTGGCCAGATCGATGAAGGCTGCGTGCTGAAAGCCATTGCACAGGTTTTACCCACACTCAAGTAATCAGGAGATCACCATGAATACACTGAAAACCCTTTTTGCAGGTGCCGTTCTGAGCGCACTTTCCTCTGCGGTTTTGGCCGCAGGTAACCCACTGAGCGTCCATGTGCTGAATCTGCAGGACGGTCTGCCTTCACCTGGCGTGAGTGTGACCCTGGAAAAGCAGGGCGGTGAGGGCTGGAGCAAGTTGAACACCGGCACCACCAATGAGCAGGGCCGAATCACCGCGCTGTATCCGGAAGGCAAAGCGCTGGAGAAAGGCACTTATCGCGTCACCTTCAAAACCGGTGAGTGGTTCAAGAAGCATCAGGCGGCCACTTTCTTTCCCGAGGTGCCAGTGATTTTCGAAGCCGATGGCAGCGTGCCTCACTACCATATTCCGCTGCTGCTCAGCCCCTATGGTTTCTCGACTTACCGCGGCAACTGAAGCATTGCCTGAGCTCTGCCCCGCGTCGCGGGGCAAAGCCCGTTTTTAAGCAATGACTGTGCAGCAGGTGCTGAATCGTCCGGCGCCATGT
>CALMID010000419.1 GCA_937863915.1 uncultured Pseudomonas sp. | reverse complement strand
CCGTCGCGCTGATGGGCGAACAGGTCATAGGCGTCGACGATGTTGTCCAGCGCGAACTGGTGCGTCACCAGCGGGCCCAGGTCGACACGGCCGGAGGCGACGATATTGATCAGACGCCGCATGCGCTCCTTGCCGCCGGGGCAGAGCGAGGTGACGATCTTGTTGTCGCCCAGGCCTGCATGGAAGGCACCCAGCGGGATGGTCAGGTCGCTGGAATAGACGCCCAGGCTGGACAGGGTGCCGCCTGGCTTGAGCACGCGCAGGGCGTTCTCGAAGGTGCTCTGCAGGCCGAGCGCCTCGATGGCGGCATCCACACCACGGCCGCCGGTCAGGCGGAGGATTTCCTCGACCACGTCGACCTTGTTGAAGTTGAGGGTGACGTCGGCGCCCATCTGCCGGGCGATCTCCAGGCGCGCATCGACGCCGTCGATGGCGATGATGGTGCTGGCGCCGCGCAGCTTGGCGCCGGCGGTGGCGCACAGGCCGATCGGGCCCTGGGCGAATACCGCGACCACGTCGCCGATCCTGATGTTGGCGGCCTCGGTACCGGCAAAACCGGTGGACATGATGTCCGGGCACATCAGCACCTGTTCGTCGCTCAGGGCATCCGGCACGGGCGCCAGGTTGGCCTGGGCGTCGGGCACCAGCACGTATTCGGCCTGGGTGCCGTCGATGGTGTTGCCGAAGCGCCAGCCGCCCATCGGCTTGTAGCCGTGGCAGCTGCAGCCGCCGTCCTGGGCCGGATAGCCGTCCTGGCAGGCGTAGGAGGTAAAGCTGGGGCAGATGGCGCCGGCAATCACGCGCTGGCCTTCCTGATAGCCCTGCACGTTGCTGCCGAGCTTTTCGATGATGCCCACCGGCTCATGGCCCACGGTCAGGCCGGCGGCCACCGGGTACTCGCCCTTGAGAATGTGCACGTCGGTGCCGCAGATGGTGGTCGTGGTGATGCGCACCAGCGCGTCGTTGGGGCCGACCGGTGGAATCGGCTTGTCCACCAGTTCGATGCGCCCGGGGGCAATGAAGGCGGCGGCTTTCATCATGGTCATGGCTAGCTCCCTGTTCTGGCCGGCCTGGGGCGCGGCATCGGCATGGCCCGGCGGATGGCGGGGCTGTCTGCTGATGATGCGCGGCCTTAGCGCAGACAGGCCTGATTCAGGTCAAGGGAGCAGCAGGGACGGCTGAGGGGTCAGGCGGTGCGCCAGGTGATCTCGCTCACGCCTTCGCTGGTGACGCGCAGCCAGCGGTCGGCGGCCTCGTCGCTTTCATCCTCGCTCCAGCCGCCGATGGCGCAGCGCACCTCTACGCCGAGGGCGGCACATGCTGCCTCCGCACAGTCACGGTCGGTGGCCCAGGGAGTGGCATCGCTTTCCAGCAGCAGGCTGTGCCACTTGCCCACGGCTTTCGGCAGCCAGGTGGCGGGAATGCCACCGGCCAGGGTCTTGAACGTCTGGCCGCGCGCCTGCCATTCGCCACAGTCACCCAGGGCTGCCGTCAGCCAGGCACTGATGGCGTCCAGCTCGGCGTCCTTGAGGTAAATCTCGATATCGGGTTGGCGCATGGCTCAGTCCTGGGCGGGGGTGGAGGTGTTGACGATCCAATCGTAGCGTACCGCGACCGTGACTTCGAAGGCCTCGGCCAGCACCTGCTCGCGGCGCTCGGCATTCACCCGCCAGCCGTGCGGGGTCATCGACAGCAGGTCCTCGCGGGCCTGACGGCTGTCCAGTGGCAGGCGGAAGCTCAGTTGCTCGCTGTGGGCGAGGCTGAAGCCGGCCGGCAGATCGTTGAGGTGCTTGTCATCCTGGTACTCGCGCACCTCGTCATAGAGCTTTTCGCGGAGTTCCAGCAGGTGATCGCGTGCCGGGCCCAGGCGCAGCACGCCGCCGCCCGTGCGCAGCACACGGGCCGCCTCGTTCCAGTCGATGGGACTGAACACGCTGGCGATCAGGTCCAGGCTGGCACTTTCCAGCGGCAGGCGGGCCATGCTCGCCACCAGCCAGGTGATCTGTGGATGGCGCTTGGCCGAACGCTTGACCGCTTCCCGCGAGATATCCAGGGCGTAACCCTCGGCTTCTGGCAGGGCGGCGGCCAGCTGGCCGGTGTAATAGCCTTCGCCGCAGCCGATATCCAGCCAGCTGAGCGGCTCGCGCTCGGCTGCCAACTCAGCCAGACGCCCGGCCAGCGGGGCATAGTGGCCGGCATCGAGAAAGCGCCGGCGCGCTTCGACCATGGCGGCGTTGTCGCCCGGGTCCAGGCTCTTCTTGTGCTGTACCGGCAGCAGGTTGTAGTAGCCCTGGCGGGCGCGGTCGAAGCTGTGCCGGTTGGCGCAGGCCAGGCCGTTGTCGGCGCTGGCGAGCGGCGCCTGGCAGATCGGGCAGATCAGCATGCGAAAAATCCATGAACAGGCCGTCGCGAGCGCGCCGAGAGCAAGGCGGACGGAACGCAGCGACGAGACATATCGAATAGATAGGCGAGGAGCGAGTACCGCCCAACGCAGCTATCGGTGTGCGCAGCAGGCATTTTCATGGATTTTCATGCCAGCAGTTTCACCAGGGTTTGGTAGTAGATCTCGGTCAGCAGGTCGAGGTCGCTGGCGAGGATGCGTTCGTTGATCTGGTGGATGGTGGCGTTGACCGGGCCCAGCTCGACCACCTGGGTGCCCAGGGTGGCGATAAAGCGGCCATCGGAGGTGCCGCCGGAGGTCGAAGGCTCGGTCTCGCGGCCGGTGACGGTGCGGATGGCGGCGGCCACGGCGTCGAGCAGTTCGCCCGGTTGGGTCAGGAAGGGCAGGCCGGACAGCGCCCAGTCCAGGCTGTAGTCCAGGCCATGCTTGTCGAGGATGGCGGTGACGCGCTGCTGCAGGCCCTCGACCGTGGATTCGGTGGAGAAGCGGAAGTTGAATACCGCTTTCAGTTCGCCCGGAATCACGTTGGTGGCGCCGGTGCCGGAGTTGAGGTTGGAGACCTGGAAGCTGGTCGGCGGGAAGTAGGCGTTGCCGTTGTCCCAGTGCTCGGCGGCCAGTTCGGCCAGGGCCGGCGCGGCCAGGTGGATCGGGTTCTTCGCCAGGTGCGGGTAGGCCACGTGACCCTGCTTGCCGCGCACGGTGAGGGTGCAGCCCAGCGAGCCACGACGGCCGTTCTTGACCATGTCGCCGACCAGGGTGGTGCTGGAGGGTTCGCCGACGATGCACCAGTCCAGCCGCTCGCCGCGCTCGCGCAGGCGTTCGACCACCGCCTTGGTGCCGTGCTGGGCCGGGCCTTCCTCGTCGCTGGTGATGAGGAAGGCGATGGCGCCCTTGTGGTTCGGGTGGTCGGCGACGAAACGCTCCACGGCGATGATCATCGACGCCAGGCTGCCCTTCATGTCCGCCGCGCCACGACCGCAGAGCATGCCGTCCTCATCGATGCGCACGTCGAACGGCTGGTACTGCCAGGACTCCAGCGGACCGGTCGGCACCACGTCGGTGTGGCCGGCGAAGCACAGCACCGGGCCGTCTCCGCCACGACGTGCCCAGAAGTTCTCCACTTCCTCGATGCGCATGCGCTCGACGGCAAAGCCGGCTTCGCCCAGGCGGCGCATCATCAGCTCCTGGCAGCCTTCGTCCACGGGGGTTACCGAGGGACGGCGAATCAGGTCGCAGGCCAGCTCCAGGGTCGGGGAGAGAGTGGTCATGGAGAAACTCCGGGTGAAAGGGACGGCGGAAAAAGGGCGGTTATCTTAAAGCAAAACGGCGGCCTGGAGGCCGCCGTTGCTCGGTGCTCTGGCTTACTGCGGGTCGGCCGGCTTGGGCATCGACGACAGCAGGGCCATGATCAGCGCGGCCAGGTAGGGCAGCGACTGCACCAGCAGCATGCCGACCCAGAACTTCACGTCCGGGCTGGGGAAGCCCTGTACCACGCTGATGCCGAAGGCCGAGCCCCACAGCAGGAGCATGATGAACACCTCTTCGCGAGCCTCGGCCAGGGCGACCAGGATGCCGTGGTTGCTGGCCATCTTCGGCGTGCGGAAGAACGGGATGGTCTTGGTGAACGCTCCGTACAGCACGGCCTTGGCGATGGTGTGCGACAGCGCCAGACCGGCGATGGCCGCCTGGAATGAACGCACCAGGTCAACGCCGACCGCGCGGCGGTAGAGGAACATGATCTTGCCGAACTTGAAGAAGAACAGCGCCAGCGGCGGGATGGCGAAGATCATCAGCGGCGGGTCGACACGCTGCGGCACGATGATCATGCCGGCGGACCAGAGCAGGGCACCGATGGTGAAGAAGATGTTCAGGCCATCGGCAATCCACGGCAGCCAGCCGGCAATGAAGTGATAGCGCTGGCCCTGGGTCAGTTGGCTGTCCTTGCCCAGGAACAGGCTGCGGGCGTGGCCCTTCATGATCTGGATGGCGCCGTAGGCCCAGCGGAAGCGCTGCTTCTTGTAGTCGATGAAGGTATCCGGCATCAGGCCGCGGCCATAGCTCTGGTGGGCGTAGGCGGCCGAGTAACCGTGCTCGAAGACGCGCAGACCCAGCTCGGCGTCCTCGCAGATGGTCCAGTCGGCCCACTTCAGCTGGTCCATCACGCTGCGGCGGATCATGGTCATGGTGCCATGCTGGATGATTGCGTCACGGTCGTTGCGGGTGACCATGCCGATGTGGAAGAAGCCCTTGTACTCGGCGTAGCAGAGCTTCTTGAAGGCGCTCTCGTCGCCGTCGCGGTAATCCTGCGGCGACTGCACCACGGCGATCTTCGGGTCGCTGAAGTGCGGCACCATGTGCTTGAGCCAGTTGCGGTCGACGCAGTAGTCCGAGTCGATCACCGCCACCACTTCGGCGTCCGGCGCGGTGTGCGGCAGGATGTAGTTCAGCGCGCCGCCCTTGAAGCCTTCGATCGGTGCCACGTGGAAGAAGCGGAAGCGCGGGCCGAGCTCGGCGCAGTAGGCTTCCACCGGCTGCCACACGGCCGGGTCCTTGGTGTTGTTGTCGATGATGATGACTTCGTAATCCGGGTAGTCCAGCGCAGCGAGGGCGTCGAGGGTCTGTTTGACCATCTCCGGCGGCTCGTTGTAGCAGGGCACGTGGATCGACACCTTGGGTCGGTAGGTGCTGTCGGCCAGTATCGGCAGGAAGGCGCGGCGGCGCTGGCGGGTCCAGGCGGTTTCGGCCAGTTCGTGGGCCTCGGTGAGCAGGACGATGAACACGCCCAGTGCGCCGATGCCCAGCAGCACGCCGACGATGGTGCTGAACCAGGTGCTGTATTGCTGGCTGTAGTCGTAGGCGATCCACACCAGCGCGGTGCCGCCGGCGAAGGCGACGAAGGTGAGGAAGGTGCGGCCGCGCTGGCGCAGGGACGAACCGTCGATCAGCATCAGGGCCAGGGCCAGCAGGGCCATGACCACCGAGGCGATGGCCAGCAGGCGCCATTGCGGAATGGCGACGATGGGACCGTCGAAGCTGAATTTGGGCTGGCGGGCCAGGTTGTAGACGCCCCAGTAGGCGCCCACGGAACCTTCTTCGGTGGCCTTCCACGGCTGGTCGAAGGCTTCGATGACGAAGTAGTTGTAGCCCTTGGCGTTCAGCGTGTTGACCAGGGTGCGCAGGTAGATGGCCTGTTCGGCCTGGTCGGCTTCGGCGCCGCCACGTGTGCGGCCGTTGCTCGGCCAGCCCACTTCCGCCAGCAGCAGGGGTTTTTTCGGGAACAGCTTGCGCATTTCCTTGGCGCGGTCGAGGACGAACTGGGTGGAGTCCTCCATCGGCACGAATTCCCAGTAGGGCAGCACGTGGGCGGCGATCAGGTCGGCGTGCTTGGCCAGTTCCGGGTACTTGTCCCAGATGTGCCACTGCTCGGCAGTGGTCACCGGCACCTTGACCGCGGCGCGCACGCGGTCGAGGTAGCCCATCAGTTGTTCGGGTTCGACTTCCTCGCGGAACAGCGATTCGTTGCCGACGATCACGCGCACCACGCTGCGCGAGCTGTTAGCCAGCTCGATGGCCTTGGCGATTTCCCGTTCGTTGCGCTCGATGTCCGGACTGATCCAGATACCCAGGCTGACGCGCAAACCGAACTCCTCGGCCAGGCGCGGGATGTCGGCCAGGGTGCCTTCCACCGAATAGGTGCGGATGTTGTCGGTGCGCTCGCTGAGCAGCTCCAGGTCGCTGCGAATCTGCTCCGGTGTCGGATAGATGTTTTCCTGCGGGCTCTGCCCGGCGCGGAACGGCGAGAAGGAGAAGCCGGAAATCTGCTCCGGCCACTCGGGGGCGGAGACCGGACGGTTGTAAAGAGCCCAGAGACCGGTGAACAGCGCGGCGACTGCCACGAAAACCACCAGGTTGAGACCAAGTTTGCGCGATGACATAGGCGATCAGGGTTCCGCAGGGAGGAACAGGGGAAGCGCCGGCGAATGCCGGTCGGCGCGCATCCTACCCCGCGCCAACCGGGCTGTACAGCGCCGCCCAACCGGCGCTGCGGGGCTGGCTCAGAGGGCCCGCAGGAGAATCCGCTCGCTGCAGGCCAGGTCGATCTCGCGCTG
>CALMID010000418.1 GCA_937863915.1 uncultured Pseudomonas sp. | reverse complement strand
CGACCAACCCGGACTGCTGACGGGTGGCCACTCGCAGGATCGGCAACGCCTGGCTGGCGCCCTGATCGATCCATCGCGTCGGCACCTGGGTCGCACGGGTAATGCCGACCTTAACCCCGGATGAATTGGCAAGGTACACCACATGATCGGTCATGCAGAACTGCTCGCCCCAGCTCGGCTCGCGGCAGGTTCCTGCCTCGTAGTGGCATTTTTCCGGGCTGACGATGCAGCTGTCGCACTGCGCCAGCTTGGTAAAGCAGGGGTAGCAGTAACCCTGGGAGAAACTCTTCTTCGTCTTGCGTCCGCAGTGGGTGCAGTGAATCGCCCCGCGATACTCGATACGCAGCGACTGGCCGATCAGCGGATTGACCTCGACCCGCTGCTCATCCAGACAGAACTGATAACTGACCGGCGCGCCCAGCTGCGCCGCCATCTTGCGCAGCGCGCCCTGGCCCAGCAATGCCATCAGTGCAGGGTGTCCGCTTTGCTGCTGAACAGGATGTTGGGTACCTCATGGGCCTTGGACTGACACTCCTGCGGGCCCATGTAACCGGTGTGTTGATCTTCCGGCAGGTGTTTGAGCTCATAGGCAATCATCGCCTGCAGGCAGAGTTCCTTCTGCTCCTGGCTGAGCTTGCGCCCATCCGGCCATTTGCCGATTTCCACCGCCAACTTGAAGCTCTCATAGACCTCGGCACTGATCGTGCTGGCCACTTCAGCAAAATTCGACATGGACTACTCCGCAACCGCGATTGAACATGCCAGGCATTCTACTGGCGCGAACGCGCCAGCGCACCGCCCAACAGACCGGTGCCACATCCCGCCAGAAGGCCTGCGACATGCGCCGCATTGGCAATCGCCGCCAGCTGCACCAGCTCGAAGATGCCGGTCATGCACACCAGCAGCCAGATCAGCATCATGCCGACCACACCCGGCGGCAGGCGATAGAACGGATTGGGCGCCAGCTTCTGGTAGATCCAGCAATGCCCGAGCAGACCATAGAGTACGCCGGACAGGCCGCCGAACAGGCTCGGCCCGCTCCAGACGTACTGGCCAATATTGCTCACCAGGCTGTAACTGAGCACCAGCATCAGCAGCACCAGGCCGCCCTGGCGCCACTCGACGCGCCGCCCCAGCTCCCAGATCCACAAACTGTTCATCGCCAGGTGCAGCACGCCGAAATGCAGCAGGGCCGGCGACCACAGGCGCCACCACTGCCCTGCCGCCAGACTGTCACTCAGAGGCACGAACAGCAGGTACTGCCCCTGCACGCGGAAATCCATGAAGCTCAGCCAGTGCACCACCGCCAGATTCTCGCCGCCCCAGCTGAGCAAGGCGACCAACAGGGTTGCCGCCAGCAGGAGCAGGGTCAGCGGCGCCGCACGCAACGTGCGCCAGAACCCCGGGCGCCCAGCTACGACTGGCACGGCCGGCAGCTCGGCGCCCTGCGGGTAGCGCTGGAACAGAGCGCGCACCTGCTCGGCCACCGCCTCATCCGGCACCCAGAGCAACTGCTCACCCGCCTCTTCGGTGACCCGATGGGGCAACTGCAGGCGCTGCAGCAACTGCACGAACGCCGCCAGATCCTGCTCGACCGGCAGGCGCATGGCCAATACCGCACTCATGGCCGACGCTCCGGTCGCTCGACATCGACCCACACAAACTTGCGCGGATCGATCTGCGCTTCATCGTCCAGACGATAGGCCACCAGCTTGCCGTACTTGACCGCGCTGTAGTCGAGGCAGGCGAGGTTGGGGCGGATGGGCGTCGGCGTGCCGGCCCGCCAGTAGTGGCCAACGAACAACAGCGGCTCGCCGCGCCCATAGAGCAGCAGCCGGCTTTTCTGTTCGCTGGACAACGGGTGACCGGCAATGCCCTCGGGCAAGGCATCGGGCTGAAACACCACATCCCCGTAAGTCTGCGGCTCGTCATCGGCCTCCCAGAAACGGGTGCGGAAGAACGCCCGGGTAATGCCATCGTGCCCGGTCAGGGTCAGTCCATGTGGCAAACGCAGATCGAGCCCGCGCAGCAGCCGCTCGCTGATCCGATGCTCCAGACTGCCGTGCTCGCCAGCCTGCTGCACGAATTGCCGGTCGATGCGCGCATCGGCATGACGCGCGCGCAGGGCCTGCACCAGCTCCGGGTCCCAGCAGGCATGCACCAGGCGGAAACGCCCGGCGTCCAGCAGCAGCGGCAACTGATAGAACCAGTCGAGGCTGTCGCGCCATTCCTGCGGATGCTGCTCGAACTGCGTCAGGGTCTCGCGGATCATGCGCTCATGCCGTGGCGTGTGCTCACGCACATATTGCTGCGCCGAACCCGCCGGCGCCGGAGTGGTCCAGGCCAGGGCATTGAACTCGTGATTACCCATCAGACACAGTGCGCTGCCGGCTTCGACCATGCGCCGAACGATCTCCAGCGCCTCGCGGATGCGCGGGCCACGGTCGATGATGTCGCCGACGAACAGCGCCATGCGCTGCGGGTGACGCCAGACGCCCGCCTGCTGACGGTAGCCCAGCTGCTCCAGCAGGCGCGCCAGAGTCAGCGCACAACCATGCACATCGCCGATCAGGTCATAGCCACGCGAGGAGTCGAGCATCAGTCGCCTCCGCCGAGGCGACTCCCCCAGCCCAGCTTGGTCCGGCAGACCTCGTAGTAGTTGTGATCGAGCGGGTGAATCAGCGTCAGCTTCTGCGACTTCTTGCCCACCGTGATGGTGTCGCCCGGGGTACAGGTGAAGTGGTTCTGGCCGTCACAGGACACCAGCGGGTAGATCTGCAGGTCCGGCGAAACCACTACCTTCAGCTCGCTGTTGCTGTCGACCACGATCGGCCGGCTCGACAGGGTATGCGGGCACATCGGCACAATCACGATGGCATCCAGCTTGGGATGCATGATCGGCCCGCCCGCCGACAGCGAGTAGGCGGTGGAGCCGGTCGGCGTGGCGATGATCAGGCCATCGGCCTTCTGCGTGCAGACGAAGTGACCGTCGATATACAGCTCGAACTCGATCATCTTGGTCGACTTGCCCGGGTGCAGCACGATGTCATTGAGCGCATCGCCCTGCCCCATGGCCTCGCCATGCCGGCGCACCTCGGCCTGGAGGAGAAACCGACTCTCGGTCAGGTAGTCGCCCTTGAGCACCTCGGCGACCTTGAGCTCCAGTTCATCCGGGCGGATATCGGTGAGAAAGCCCAGACTGCCCCGATTGATCCCCAGCACCGGCACACCGGAGCCGGCCAGCGCACGCGCGGCGCCCAGCAGACTGCCATCTCCCCCGACGACGATGACCAGGTCGCAGATCTCGCCGAGATGGCGCCGCGTGCTGGTCTGCAGGCCATGGCCAGGCAGCATCTCGGCGATGGCATCCTCGAGAATCACATGCAGCTGGCGATCGAGAAGAAACTTCTTCAGGCGGCGAATGGTATCGAGCACCTGGGAACTACCCAGACGACCGATGATGCCGATATTGCGAAACTGATCCATGGCACTCCCTGAACGCCAGACCCACGGGGCGCAAGCGCACCACTGAGGGCTGGCACAGCCGCCAGAGACGCGGCAACGATGCTGTCGATTATGGGCTATTGCCGCAAGCCCGGGCAAACCGGGCTGCGCTATGCTGGCGCCATGCATCCCTTTAGCGAACTGGCCGATCTGCCCCGCCGCCTGCAGCAGCCGGCGCTACGCGACCTGGCCTGGACCCTGACCTCGCCGGCCCTGCTGCTGGACGCCGGCATCGCCCAGCGCCATCCGCTGGCGGGCAGCCACTGGGCCGATCACCCCGAACGCCTGGGCGCCTGGCTGACGCATCTCGACCAACAGCCGGAGCCCCTGCTGCAATGGCTGCACAGCAGTCACAACCAGCGCCTCGGCCATTACTACGAACGGCTCTGGCAATTCGCCCTGCAGCGGGCACCCGGCATTCGCCTGCTGGCCGCCAACCTGCCGATTCGCCAGGGCCAGCTGACTCTGGGCGAGCTGGATCTGCTCCTGGAGGATCGCGATGGCCTGCACCATCTGGAGCTGGCGGTAAAGTTCTACCTGGGTTGCCCGCCACTCACCGAGCAATGGCAGCACTGGATCGGCCCGGGGCGGGAGGATCGACTGGACCGCAAGCTGAACCACCTGCGTCAACATCAGCTGCAGCTGGCGCAATCGAGTGCCGCACGCAAACTGCTGCATGGTCTGGCAGCCGACCCTGTCCATGCTGCCGCCTGGCTGGGCGGCTATCTGTTCCAGCCCTGGCCGGAGCAGACGGCAGCACCGACTGGAGCCAATCCGCAAGGACTTGGTGGCGACTGGCTACACCGGGCGCAACTGGAGGACTATCTGCAGCAGCATGCCGACTGCCGTTGGGTTGTACTGGAACGCCTGCAATGGCTGGCTCCGGCCTGCCGCAGCGACGAGTCCTGCAGCCCCGCCAGCGACCTGCCGGCCTGGTGGGATGCAAGGCCGCAGCAGCCACCACGCCCGCAATTGATTGCCCTGCTCAAGGCAGCACCCGATGGCCGCTGGCAGGAAGTGCGGCGCAGCTTTATCTGCGCCGATGACTGGGCGTCAGCAGGCTGCTAGCAGGCCGTTGAAAAACGTTGGCGAGGCCGCCAGCGCAAGGCAAAAACAGGCGAAAAAGCGCAGTTTACGAGTGGTAAATGAGCATTT
>CALMID010000417.1 GCA_937863915.1 uncultured Pseudomonas sp. | reverse complement strand
CAAGGCCAAGGAGGCGATGTTCTTCTACACCGACACCGCCGATGCGCCGTGGACGGTGATCAAGTCCAACTGCAAGAAGCGCGCACGCCTGAACGCCATGCGCTACGTGCTGCACAAGCTGCCGTACAAGGGCAAGGATCTGCAGGCCATCGGCGCCCTCGACCCGCTGATCGTCGGCCGCGCCAATGTGGTGTACGAGCGCGGCGAGCATGTGGCGGATGTGCCGCTGCTGTGATTGATACGGCTCAGAGGTAAGCTCTGAAGGACGGCGCGGTTATACTGCGCCGTCCTTTTTCATTTCCCGGTAGAGATGTCCGTGAAAATTCGCCAAACCCTTATCGGCCTGCTGCTCGGCAGTGCCCTGCTCTCCCCGCTGGCCATTGCTGCCAACAAGGCTCCTGCGGTCCAGGAGCTGGCCTCCGGCAGCGCCCTGCTGGTCGACCTGAAGACCAACCAGGTGCTCTATTCCAGCAACCCTGACCTGCAGGCGCCGATCGCCTCGGTGACCAAGCTGATGACCGCCATGGTCACCCTCGATGCCAAGCTGCCGCTGGACCAGCAGCTGCCGGTGGTGATCAAGGATGTGCCGGAAATGCGCGGCATCTATTCGCGCGTGCGTCTGGGCAGCGAGCTGAGCCGCCGCGACATGCTGCAGCTGACCCTGATGAGTTCCGAGAACCGTGCGGCCGCCAGCCTGGCGCACCATTACCCGGGCGGTGTGCCCGCGTTCATCGCGGCGATGAACGCCAAGGCCAAGGCGCTGGGCATGAGCCACACGCGCTACCGTGATCCGACCGGGCTGTCCGAGGGCAACGTCTCCACCGCCAACGATCTGGTCAAGCTGCTCAGGGCCAGCCAGCAGTACCCGCTGATCAGCCAGTTCAGCACCACCCGCGAGAAGACCCAGGCCTTCCGCAAGCCCAACTACACCCTGGGTTTTCGCAACACCAACAGCCTGGTGCACAAGCCCAACTGGAGTATCCAGCTGACCAAGACCGGCTTCACCAACGCCGCCGGTCACTGCCTGGTGATGCGCACGCAGATGGCCGGCAAGCCGGTGGCCTTCGTGGTGCTGGATTCCTTCGGCAAGCTGACCCACATGGCCGACGCCAACCGCCTGAAGAAGTGGATCGAAACCGGCAAGATCACCCCGGTGGCGCCGGCGGCGCTGGCCTACAAACAGCAGAAGATGGCACAGCGCGCCGCTCAGTAAGCGTCGGCTCGCCAGCAACAGAAGACCGCTGCGCTCAGTCGAGCCCAGCGGTTTTTTTCTGGGTGCGCGAGGGCCTGATTCAGATGGCCCGGACTCAGAGGGTCTGATTGCTCAGATGGTCACGCCGCGCTGCCAGCCGGCGGTCGGGCGTCGGTCCTGGCCGCTGCGGCGGTCTTCCTGGAAGCGGATCATCTCGCGGCGATCCGGCGTCTGCCGACGTTCGCTTTTGCTGCGGCCATCGACCTGATAGACGCTGGTCGGGCGGCTGAGTTCGCGGGCTTCGAATACGGCTTTGGCGCTGGGCGGTAGGGCGTCGTGGCTCATGACAGGTCTCCCAGGACTCCGACGCCTGCCGCAGGCATGCGGCAGGGCATCACGTCGGGCTGTTCGTTCACGCTAGTTCGCCCGGCGCCGGGCAGCCAGGCCGTTGGTCTGCCTGAGTGGCGGCGCCGACCAGTGGCGTTGTGCCGCGGGTGCTTTGCCGTGCCGAGCCAAAACAAAAAAGGCCAATCATAGGATTGGCCTTTTCGGTGACGCCCGGGTGCTGCTTACTGGCGGGCGTTGCGCACGCCTTCCGCCAGTTCGCGGCACAGGCTGAGTACGCCGTCGATGGCCTGGGCCGGCGATTCGGCCTTGGCGACCTGGTCGACCAGCGCCGAACCCACCACCACGCCATCGGCGCGGCGCGCCACGTCGGCGGCGTGCTCGGGGGTGCGGATGCCGAAACCGATGCACAGTGGCAGGTCGGTATGGCGACGCAGGCGCGCGACGGCCTGCTCGACGTGATCCATGGTCGCCGCGCCGGCACCGGTCACGCCGGCCACCGAGACGTAGTAGACGAAGCCGGAGCTGCCGTTGAGCACGACCGGCAGGCGCGCATCGTCGGTGGTCGGCGTGGTCAGGCGGATGAAGTCCAGACCGGCGGCCTGGGCCGGGTCGCAAAGGTCTTCGTTATGCTCCGGCGGCAGGTCGACCACGATCAGGCCATCGACGCCGGCAGCCTTGGCTTCTTCGATAAAGCGCGGCACGCCGTAATGGTGGATCGGGTTGAAGTAGCCCATCAGCACCAGCGGTGTCTCGCTGTTGCCGGCGCGGAATTCGCGCACCATCTGCAGGGTCTTGACCATGTCCTGGTGGCCGCCCAGGGCGCGGATGTTGGCCAGCTGAATGGCCGGGCCGTCGGCCATCGGATCGGTGAAGGGCATGCCCAGCTCGATCACGTCGGCACCGGCGGCCGGCAGGCCCTTGAGGATTTCCAGGCTGGTGGCGTAGTCCGGGTCGCCGGCGGTGACGAAGGTCACCAGGGCGGCGCGGTTTTGTTGCTTCAGCGCGGCGAAGCGGCTCTGTAGGCGGCTCATGCGTGTTGCTCCTGCTCGGCTTGTTGCTGTTCTGCTTGCATGTAGTGCATGACGGTTTGCATGTCCTTGTCGCCACGCCCGGACAGGTTGACCACCATCAGGTGATCCTTGGGCAGGGTCGGCGCGCGCTTGAACACTTCGGCCAGGGCGTGGGCACTTTCCAGGGCCGGGATGATGCCTTCCAGGCGGCAGCACTTGTGGAAGGCTTCCAGGGCTTCGTCGTCCTTGACCGAGCAGTACTCGACGCGGCCGATCTCATACAACCAGGCGTGTTCCGGGCCGATGCCAGGGTAGTCGAGGCCGGCGGAAATCGAGTGGGCGTCGATGATCTGGCCATCGTCGTCCTGCAGCAGGAAGGTGCGGTTGCCGTGCAGCACGCCCGGTACGCCGCCGTTCAGGCTGGCGGCGTGCTTGCCGGTGGCAATGCCGTGGCCGGCCGCTTCGACGCCGACCATCTGCACGCTGGCGTCATCCAGGAACGGGTGGAACAGGCCCATGGCATTGGAGCCACCGCCGATGCAGGCCACCAGGCTGTCGGGCAGACGGCCTTCCTTCTCGAACAGTTGCTCGCGGGTTTCCTTGCCGATGATGGCCTGGAAGTCGCGCACCATCGCCGGGTACGGATGCGGGCCGGCCACGGTGCCGATCATGTAGAAGGTGCTGTCGACGTTGGTTACCCAGTCGCGCAGGGCTTCGTTCATGGCGTCCTTCAGGGTGCCGGTGCCGGCGACGACCGGGATCACGGTGGCGCCCAGCAGCTTCATGCGGAATACGTTGGCCTGCTGGCGGTCGATGTCGGTGGTGCCCATGAAGATCACGCATTCCATGCCGAAGCGCGCGGCCACGGTGGCGGTGGCCACGCCGTGCATGCCGGCGCCGGTCTCGGCGATGATGCGTTTCTTGCCCATGCGCTTGGCCAGGAGGATCTGGCCGATGCAGTTGTTGATCTTGTGCGCGCCGGTGTGGTTCAGCTCTTCGCGCTTGAAGTAGATCTTCGCGCCACCGCAGTACTCGGTCAGGCGCTCGGCGAAATACAGCGGGTTGGGACGGCCGACGTAATCGCGCTGGAAGTACGCCAGCTCCTCGATGAAGGCCGGGTCGGCCTTGGCCGCTTCGTACTCGCGGGCCAGGTCGTGGATCAGCGGCATCAGGGTTTCGGCGACGTACTGGCCGCCGAAGTGGCCAAACAGGCCCTTGGCGTCAGGGCCATTGCGCAATGAAGTCATGAGGGTGCTCCCAGGCAGGCTGTCCTCCCCGCATCGGCAGAGAGGGTGGGTGGACAATGGCGCCATTCTACCCCTGGTCGCTCGGCTGAAAAGCGATTAGATTGCGCTGACCTGTCAGGAAAACTCACCAATAGCATGAGCCGAGAACTGCCCCCGCTGAATGCCCTGCGCGCCTTCGAGGCCGCTGCCCGCCTGCAGAGTGTCAGCCAGGCCGCGGAGGAGCTGAGTGTCACCCATGGTGCTGTAAGCCGGCAGATACGTGCGCTGGAGGAACAGCTTGGCCTGGCCTTGTTCGTCAAGGAGGGGCGTGGCGTAAAACTCACCGATGCCGGCCTGCGCCTGCGCGATGCGGCCTTCGATGCCTTCGAGCGTCTGCGCAGTACCTGTGCCGACCTGCGCCGGCAGAGCGAAGATGCGCCCTTCGTGCTGGCCTGCCCGGGCAGCCTGCTGGCGCGCTGGTTCATTCCGCGGCTGGATCGCCTCAACCGCGAGCTGCCGGAGCTGCGCCTGCAGCTCTCGGCCAGCGAGGGCGAGCTCGACCCGCGTCGCCCCGGAGTGGACGCCACCCTGTGCTTTGCCAACCCACCGTGGCCGGCGGACCTGCAGGTGTACGAGCTGGCCGCCGAGCGCATCGGCCCGGTGTTCAGTCCGCGTCATGCGCGGGCCGTCGAGCTGGCACAGGCGCCAGCCAGCGCCCTGCTGGGCGAAGTGTTGCTGCACACCGTGTCGCGTCCGCAGGCCTGGCCGCAGTGGGCGGCCAGCCAGGGCTTGGATGGTGCGCCGTTGCAGCTGGGGCAGGGTTTCGAGCATCTCTACTACCTGCTGGAGGCGGCGATGGCCGGGCTCGGCGTGGCGATTGCCCCGCAGCAGCTGGTGGCCGATGACCTGGCGGCCGGTCGTCTGCTGGCGCCCTGGGGTTTCACCGCCACCGGCGGGCGTCTGGCGCTGTGGGTGCCGGGCCGCCGCAGCGATCGTCGCGCCGAGCAACTGGCCGCCTGGCTGGCCCGCGAGCTGCGCGACTGACCAACTGATCTGATGCTTCTCGACTAGGCTTGCGGGTACACCCCGCAACGGAGAACGCTCATGTCGGACCATCGCACCTACAAGAAAATCGAAGTCGTCGGATCTTCCACCGTCAGCATCGAGGATGCCATCAACAACGCCCTGGCCGAGTGTGCCAAGTCCGTGCGCAACATGGACTGGTTCGAGGTCACCGAAACCCGCGGGCATATCGTCAACGGCAAGGTGGCGCACTATCAGGTCGGTCTGAAGATCGGCTTCCGCATCGCCGACAGTTGATTGGCCGGCCGAGTGGTCGGCCGTTATCGATAGCCGGCCATCAGGCGGTCATCTCGGGCGAGCTAGACTGGCACTGCCGCCTGTCGCGGCAGCATTCACGCAACGAAGGAGCGTACGCATGAAACAGGCATTCTGGGCTGTGGGGCTGATGATGGTGGCCGGTCAGGCACTGGCGGCGCCCAAGCCCTGCGAGGAACTCAAGGCGGAAATCGAAGCCAAGCTCAAGGACAAGGGCGTTGCCGCCTACAGCCTGGAGATCGTGGCGAAGGGCAGCGTGACCGACAAGACCGTGGTCGGCAGCTGCGAGGCCGGTAGCAAGGAGATTGTCTACCAGCGTCAGTAACCGCACTGCCGAGATGCACAAAGGCCGGACCAGTTCCGGCCTTTGTCATTTCAGTAGCTGCCGCAACGCAGCACCTGGGCACGGGCCAGCACCTGGCCCTGCGCATCGCGCAACCAGGCCTGGGCGCGGTAACCGCTGATGGGGCGGGCGTCGATCCGGTAGCGCTGGCCGGCGGCAAAGTGCTCATAGGTTATGCGCAACTGGCAGGTGATCCACACCGGCCCGCCTCCCGGGTCGCTCAGGCTGCCGCCTCCCGGGCGCTCGAACTGATAGCGCAGGAGCAGCTCGTGGGCGCCGGGCGCCATCTGGAAATAGCGACCATCGCGCAGGTCGCGGCGGTCCAGTTCATCGGCCATCAGCACCTGTCCGGGTAATGGCCGCAGGTTGACCCAGGCCTGTTGCGGGTCGGCGGCCGGCAGAGGCGAGGCGCAGCCGGCCAGTAGCAGGAGAGAAAGAATGACAGCGCGCATGGTGCTAGCCTCCAAGGATTAGCATTTAGCCTAACGCCAAAGTGTTCTTCTGTAGTGCTGCCGATGAAAACTGCCCTACTCCTGTTCAGTCTGTTGCTGCTCACGGCCTGCAGCCAGCTGCGTGATCTGCCGCATCTGGCGGCCGGGCAGTGGCAGTTGTTGCATGAGCGCCAGGCTGTGCCCGACCTGCTCGCCGATCCGGCACAGCCTGCTGCGCTCAAGGCGCGTTTGCGCGAGGCGGCGCTTGCCCGGGATTTTGCCAGCCGGCGCCTGGCCCTGCCGGACAATGGCAGCTACCGCAGCTATGTCGAGCTGGGTCGACCCTATGTGGTGTGGAATCTGTTTGCCAGCCCGGAGTTTTCCCTGCAGCCGCTGACCCACTGCTTCCCGCTGGCCGGTTGCGTGGCCTATCGCGGCTACTTTGCACCGGGCCGGGCGCGCGGGGCGGCGGCGTTGCTCCGGCAGGAGGGTTGGGACACCGCAGTGGTCGGCATCGAGGCCTATTCCACCCTGGGCTGGTTCGACGACCCGCTGCTCAGCAGCATGCTTCGCCGCAGCGATGCCGAGCTGGCCGGGCTGATCTTCCACGAGCTGGCCCATCAGCAGTTCTACCTGCCCGGCGACACGGCCTTCAACGAATCCTTTGCCCGCTTCGTCGAGCTGGAAGGGCTGCGCCAATGGCGTGAGCAGCGCGGTTTGCCGGCCGCCGACGGTCGCCTGGAGCGTCAGCGCGAGCAGTTCACCGCGCTGCTGCTGGCCAGTCGTGGGCGCCTGGAAGCCCTCTATGCGCAGACGTTGCCGGCGCCCGCCATGCGTCAGGCCAAGCAGGCCGAGTTTGCCCGGCTGCGCCACGACTACCGCCAGCTGCGTGACCAGCAGTGGCAGGGTGACCGCCGCTTCGATGCCTGGATCAACGCGCCACTGAACAATGCCCGCCTGTTGCCGGTGGGTCTTTACGAGCAGTGGCTGCCGGCCTTTGCCAGGCTGTTTGCGCAGAATGACGGTGACTGGCCGCGTTTCTATCAGGCCGTCGAGGCGCTGGCGCAGCAGCCGGATGCCGTGCGCGAGCAGCAGTTGCGTGACAGCCTGGCGGTGCAACCATGAAGGGCTTGCGGCCGTGGCTGCTGATGGCTTTGGCGTTGCTGTGTGCCGGTGCGAGTGCCAGTGAACCGGTGTTTCTTTTCAGTTATCAGCAGAAACCACCCTATGTGGTGGATGAGGCGCGTGGCGAGGGGCTCTACTTTGATCTGGCCCGCCTGCTCAGCCAGCGCCTGCCCGAGCACGAGTTCGTGGTGCGGCAGATTCCACGCAAGCGCCTCGACTACCTGCTGGCAAAAGACGAGCTGCCGGGGCTGGTGCTGGGGGTCAGTCCGCAGTGGTTTGCCGATGCCCAGCGCCATCGCTGGAGTCTGCCCTTCATCGAGGATGCCAACCTGTTGCTGTCCCGACGCAGCGGGCCGGCTAGCCGGCTCAGTGTGGCCACGCTCGATGGTCATCGACTCGGACTGATCAGTGGGCATCACTACCCGGCTTTGCAGGCGACGCTGCACCGTGGCCGTGTGCAGCGCGAAGATGCCGCCAGCGAGGGCGCCAATCTGGAACGACTGGTGCGGGGCTGGCTGGATGCCACGGTGGTCGGTGAGAAGACTCTGGAGTTTTACCTGGCTCGTCAGCCGGCCTGGCGCGAGCAGCTGTTTGTGGCTGAGCCGGTACTCTCAAGCTATCAGCGCCAGCTGTTGGTGCCGCAGCGCCATGCGGCCTTGCTGCCGGCCCTGGATGCGGTGCTTGTCGGGCTGCCCGAGGATGCCGAGTGGCAGGGCCTGCTGGCGCGCTATCGCTAGCGTTCGAGGGTCTGGGCCACGCTGCTGAGCAGTTGCTGGAATAGCTGGTCCTGCTCGGCGGCGCCATGGAACAGGGTGTGGATGCGGTCGCTGGAGTCGGCCAGCAGGGTCATCAGGCGCTGCTCCTCGTTGCCGGTCAGGCACAGCTGGGAGAACTCCAGGTTGAGGGTGTCGAGCATGGCCTGCAGCTCCTCGGTGCTGCGTTTGGTCACCTCCAGCTTGGCCTGCTCCATCTCGGCGATCATCTGCTGCAGCACGCTGGCGGTGGTCTGGATGCGGATGGCCCGCTCCTGCGAGCGCAGCTCGTTGATCATCGCCAGGGTGCGCGCTTCCAGGCCATTGGCGATATAGCAGATATGGTCCTTGAGGATGCCGTAGCGCATCGGATCGTCGACCGGCATGTTGCGGATCAGCACGGCGACATGGGCGTAGTTGAGGATGGTGCGCGAGCCGAAATCGGAAATGCGCCCCAGGTGCCGGGAGTTCTCCAGCAC
>CALMID010000416.1 GCA_937863915.1 uncultured Pseudomonas sp. | reverse complement strand
TTCCAGGGCACGGAAAGCTGGCCGATTTCCTTGAGGATGCCGCCGACGGTGATGTCGATGCCCACCACGCCTTCGAGGAAGGTGTCGCGGTAGACCGGCGCAATGGCCGACATCATCCAGCCCTGCCCGGCGGGATCGAGGTAGACATCGGTCCACACCACCTCGCGTGAAGGGTTGTGCTCGGCATCGGCCAGGTAATAGAAGTTGTAGTCGGGGATGTCCATATCGTGCGGGTACTGGTCCGGGGTGAGGAACCAGGGGTAGATATGGTTGAGGCTGTCCCAACTGTTGAAGTACAGCGCCGCCACCAGGGAATGCTGATCCTTGATCTCCTTCATCAGCGGTTCCAGCGGAGCCAGGCGGGCGATCTTGCCCAGGTCCTGCTTCTCCGGCGGCGTGACATTGGCGTAGAACACCGCCGCGCCGCCCTCGTCGCGCGGGGTGTAGCGCACGCCATCGGCGCTCAGGGCGAGATTACCGGGCACCGCGGTGGCCGGCTTGGCCAGCGCCTGCGCGGTCAGGTTGCGGTACAGATTGGTCAGTGCGTCGACCTTGGCCAGTTGCTCATCGACGATGCGCGACTCCAGCGCCGCCGACGCCTGCAGGTCAGACAGGGCGGTTTCACGCAGGTGTTCGATCTGGGCATCGCGGATCGAGCTGTTGGTCAGCAGGTAGACCGCGATCAGAACCGTCTCCACCAGCAGCAGGGGGACCAGAGCGCTCTGCGCGAAGACTCGCCAAATCCACTGGCGAAGGCTGATGAGGGATTGCTTGGGCACGATGACTCCTGGACCCTGGACCGTGACGACGGAAAAATGATGTCAAAATAATATCACTGACCGACACGTCAGGTAATGAGCACTCTCAACCAGCGTAGACTAAAGCGCCGGCGCTCCCAGACCCGCTTCCAGCTTGCGCCAGAGCAGGCGCACCGCCGCCTTGCGCACCAGCGCACAGCGATACAGGCGAATCTCCAGCGGCAAGTGCCAGCGCTCGTCACCACAGACCACCAGCTCGCCACGGGCCAGCTCGGCGGTCACCGACAGCCGCGGCACCCAGGCCACGCCCAGCCCCTGCAGCGCCATGCTTTTCAGGCTGTCGGCCATGGCCGTCTCATACACGGTGGTCGAGCGTAGCCCGCGCTGGCGCAGCAGGCTATTGACCGAACGTCCAAGAAACGCCCCGGCACTGTAGGCCAGCAGCGGCACGCTCTGTCCGCTGTCGAGGTCGAACAACGGCGCACCCTCGTCCGTCACCGCGCACACCGGCAGCATCGAGGTCACCCCCAGGTGCAGCGACGGAAATATCTCCGCCGTCAGTTGCAGCGCCGCATCCGGGTCGTAGTAGGCGAGGATCAGGTCGCAGCTGCCCTCGCGCAGCGAATGCACCGCCTCACCGACGTTGGTGGCCACCAGCCGGGTATTGAGCGGCAGGCCCTCGCGGCGCAGGCGGGCAATCCATTCGGGAAAGAAACCCAGGGTCAGCGAATGCGCGGCGGCAATCTGCAGCACCTCGCCCTGCTGGCCTTCGAGGTTGTGCAGGTGACGCACCACCTCGCCCAGCTGCTCGCTGAGGTTGCGCGCGGTGACCAGAAACAGCTGCCCGGCCTCGGTCAGCTCCACCGGCGTGTGGCTGCGGTCGACCAGGGTCAGGCCGAGGGCCGATTCCAGGCTGCGGATGCGCCGGCTGAACGCCGGCTGGGTGACGTGGCGCTTCTGCGCCGCCTGGGAAAAGCTGCGGGTGGCGGCCAGAGTGACGAAGTCCTCCAGCCACTTGGTTTCCAGATTCATCGATCCTCCTTTGCCCCGCTCCAGCTCTAAACTCGTTCAGAATTATGCACGCGCGACATGAATACCGAGTCACAGCGACATTATGCCGATCGTGCATACCCCAGCAAGTAACGGCATTGGCCTTATCCCGACTCAAGCCCCTACTCTACGGCACATCGCGGCAACAGCCGTATTCCACAGAGTTAACCTCATCATGTCCGCTGCTGCATCCTTCCGTATCGAAAAAGATCTGCTTGGCAAGCTGGAAGTCCCTGCCGAGGCCTACTACGGCATTCAGACCCTGCGCGCTGTGCAGAATTTTCGACTGTCTGGTGTACCGCTGTCGCACTACCCGAAACTGGTGATCGCCCTGGCCATGGTCAAGCAGGCCGCCGCCGACGCCAACCGCGAGCTGGGCCACCTGTCCGCCGCCAAGCACACCGCGATCAGCACCGCCTGTGCGCGCATCATCCAGGGCGAGTTCCACGACCAGTTCGTGGTCGACATGATCCAGGGCGGCGCCGGCACCTCGACCAACATGAACGCCAACGAGGTGATTGCCAACATCGCTCTGGAAGCCATGGGCCACGAGAAGGGCGAGTACCAGTACCTGCACCCGAACAACGACGTGAACATGGCGCAGTCGACCAACGACGCCTACCCCACTGCCATCCGCGTCGGCCTGCTGCTCGGCCATGACTTCCTGCTCACCGCGCTGGACAAGCTGATCCAGTCGTTCGCCGCCAAGGGCCTGGAGTTCGGCCACGTGCTGAAGATGGGCCGCACCCAGCTGCAGGACGCCGTGCCGATGACCCTCGGCCAGGAATTCCGCGCCTTCGCCACCACCCTCGGCGAAGACCTGCAGCACCTCAAGCGCATGGCCCCGCAGTTGCTCACCGAAGTGAACCTGGGCGGCACCGCGATCGGCACCGGCATCAACGCCGACCCGGCCTACCAGAAGCTGGCGGTCGAGCGCCTGGCCATCATCAGCGGCCACCCGGTGGTACCGGCGGCCGACCTGATCGAAGCCACCTCGGACATGGGCGCCTTCGTGCTGTTCTCCGGCATGCTCAAGCGCACCGCGGTCAAGCTGTCGAAGATCTGCAACGACCTGCGCCTGCTCTCCAGCGGCCCGCGCACCGGCATCAACGAGATCAACCTGCCGGCACGCCAGCCGGGCAGCTCGATCATGCCGGGCAAGGTCAATCCGGTGATTCCGGAAGCGGTCAACCAGGTGGCCTTCGAAGTGATCGGCAACGACCTGGCCCTGACCATCGCCGCCGAGGGTGGCCAGCTGCAGCTGAACGTGATGGAGCCGCTGATCGCCTACAAGATTCTCGACTCGATCCGCCTGCTGACCCGCTCCATGGACATGCTGCGTGAGCTGTGCATCGACGGCATCACCGCCAACGAAGCCCATTGCCGCCAGCTGATGGAAAACTCCATCGGCCTGATCACCGCGCTCAACCCCTACATCGGCTACGAGAACGCCACCCGCATCGCCAAGGTGGCGCTGGATACCGGCCGTGGCGTGCTGGAGCTGGTACGCGAGGAGAAGCTGCTGGACGACGCCACCCTGGCCGACATCCTGCGCCCGGAAAACATGATCGCGCCACGCCTGGTCCCGCTGAAGGGGTAAGACATGAACAAGTCACAGACACCACAGGGTTTCGCCGCCATTCATCCGCCGCGCCGGGTGTGGCCCAGCCAGCTCCTGATCATTTACGACAACCTTCCGGCGCCGAAGCAAAGCCAGGCCAAGCAGGACAATGCACGGTCTGAGCAAAACTCGCCGGAAAAGCACTGACACCGACTCACCAGCCTGAGGGGTCTCCACCCTCATCTTCACGGGATGCGCCCCAACGCATCCCGTTTTTTTGCCTAGTCCACGCCCCAGCCACCACGCAATCGCTGCAGCGCTTCAAGGATCTGCGCCTCGGGCACCGCGGCAAAGCCCAGTACCAGACCGGCGCGGTCGTCCTCCGGCGTGGCGCTGTCCGGCAGCCAGTAACCGCTCAACGCATTGATCTCCACTCCGACTGCCGCCGCCTGGGCAATCAGTTCGCGCTCGCGGGCCAGGCTCTCCACCGGCACGCTCAGGTGCAGGCCGGCCTCAACCATTGGCAGCGGCGCGCAGCCCGGCACCTGCGGCCAGCCCTGCAGCAGGGCGTCGCGGCGACTGCGCGCAGCCTCGCGCATGCGCCGCACGTGGCGCTGGAAATGCCCGGCGGCGATGAACTCGGCCATCACCGCCTGGGTGCCGATCTCGGAGTGGCGCATGTCCAGCGCGCGGCGCTGGGCGAAGGGTTCGACCAGGGCCTTCGGCAGCACCAGGTAGCCCAGGCGCAGGGCGGGAAAGGCGATCTTGCAGAAGGTGCCGACATAGAGCACCCGGCCCTGGCGATCGAGTGAGGCCAGCGGCGCCAGGGGTACGCCGCGATAGCGGTACTCGCCGTCGTAGTCGTCCTCGATCACCCAGGCGTCATGGCGCTCGGCCCAGGCCAGCAGCTCCAGGCGCCGCGCCAGCGACAGGGTGACGCCAGTGGGGTACTGGTGCGAGGGCGTGACATAGGCCAGCCGGCAGGCGCCGAGACGCTCCAGCGCGGCGGTATCCAGCCCCTCACCGTCCACCGGCACGCCGCACAGCTGGCCGCCGGCCACGGCGAAGGCATGCCCGGCGGCGCGGTAGCCGGGGTTCTCCACCGCCACCCGCTCGCCCGGCTGCAGCAACAGCTGGGCGCACAGGCTGATGGCCTGCTGCGAGCCGCAGGTGATCAGCACCTGCTCCGGCTCGCAGGCCAGCCCCCGGCTGCTGCGCAGGTAGGCCGCCACCAGCTCGCGCAGGCGCCGGTCGCCGGCCGGGTCGCCGTAGCCCAGCACGTGCATCGGCGGTCGCCGCCAGAAGCGCGCCGAGAGCCGCGCCCAGGTCTCGAAGGGGAACAGATCGAAGGCCGGCACGCCGACCCGGAAGGCCCGCGGCGGCCCCTCCGGCCGGGGATTGAGGCGGTGCTCGGCAAGCAGGCGCAGGGCCGGCCCCGGTTCCGGGCCTGACGCCAAAGCGGGCGCGACGGCCGGCGGCTCGCGCAGATCGGCGACGAAGGTGCCGGCACCCACCCGCCCCTCGATATAGCCCTCGGCGTAGAGCTGGTCGAAGGCGCGGGTCACGGTGTTGCGCGAAATGCCCAACAGCGCCGCCAGATCACGACTGGCCGGCAGGCGCGCACGGCGGGCCAGGCGGCCGTCGAGGATGCGCTCGCGCAGCGCCCGGTACAGCTGGCGGGACAGCCCACCGACGGGATCGAGGCGGATGCCCGACAGGTCGACGGGTAGTGGCGGCGTCTCGCGCATCAATTGGCACTCTTAAACTGGCTGGAAGTGGATCTTATAACAGACCAATCCTGCGCCTAGCATGGAGCCATTCCCAGCGAGGTAACCGCCATGTACCGACCCGCCGCCTTCCGGCAGGATGACCTGACCGCCCTGCACGCCCAGATCGAAAGCACCGGTCTGGCGCTGCTCACCAGCAACGGCCCGGCGGGCCTGCAGGCCACCCATCTGCCGCTGCTGCTGGCGGCGGAAGACGGCGAGTTCGGCACCCTCTACGGCCACTTCGCCCGCGCCAACCCGCACTGGCAGGCGCTGGACGGGCAGGAGGCGCTGGCGGTGTTCAGCGGCCCCGATGCCTACGTGCATCCCGGCTGGTATCCGGGCAAGGCCGAGCACGGCAGGGTGGTGCCGACCTGGAACTACATCGCCGTGCACGCCTGGGGCCCGGTCGAGACCTTCGACGAACCCGCGCGCCTGCTCGAACTGCTGGCGCGCCTGACCGCGCGTCACGAGGCCGGCCGGCCAAAGCCCTGGTCGCTGAACGACGCACCCACCGAATACATCGAGCGCCAGCTGCGCGCCATCGTCGGTTTCGCCCTGCCGATCCGCCGCCTGGAAGGCCAGTGGAAGCTCTCGCAGAACCGCCAGGACGCCGACCGCGCCGGCGTGCGCGAGGGCCTGGCCGTCTCCGACAACCCGCGCGACCGCGAGCTGGCCGCGCGGATGGAACCCTGAAAACCACGCAAGGAGCATTTGATGAACACGTTAAAGATCCGCCCCATCACCGCCGCCGACCACGCCGCCTGGCTGCCGCTGTGGCAGGGCTACCAGCGCTTCTACCAGGCCGAGATCCCCGCCGAGACCAGCGCCCTGACCTGGCAGCGCTTCCTCGACCCGGCCGAGCCCATGCACGCGGCCCTGGCCTGGCGCGGCGACGAGGCCGTCGGCCTGGTGCACTTCATCTACCACCGCAGCTGCTGGACGCCGGGCGACTACTGCTACCTGCAGGACCTGTTCGTCGCCGAGGGTATTCGCGGTGGCGGCATCGGCCGCGCGCTGATCGAGCATGTCTATGCCGAGGCTGGTAAAGCCGGCGCCAGCCGCGTGCACTGGCTGACCCAGGAAACCAACTATCAGGGCCGCCTGCTCTACGACCGCATCGCCGACCGTTCCGGCTTTATCCAGTACCGGAAAATCCTGTGAGCGCCGATCTGAGCCAGTGGCAGGCTCGGCCCTTCCCACCACACGAGGCACTGGCGGGACGATTCGTGCGGCTGGAGCCGCTGGACGCCGCTCGCCATGGCGACGATCTGTGGCGGGAACTACAGGGCCCGGATCCGGCGTTGTGGGATTACCTGCCCTACGGCCCCTTCGCCGAACGCGCGGCCTTCGACGCCTGGCTGGACGGCCATGCCGAGAGCCGTGATCCGCAGTTCTATACGGTGATCGACCAGGGCAGCCAGCGTGCCCTCGGCCTGCTCGCCTACCTGCGCATCACCCCGAAGGACGGCTGCATCGAGATCGGCCATATCGCTTTCGGCGCCGCCCTGCAGCGCACGCCAGGCGCCAGCGAGGCGGTATTCCTGCTGACCCGCCAGGCCTTCGACGGGCTCGGCTACCGCCGCCTGGAGTGGAAGTGCAATGCGCGCAACGCCCGCTCGCGTCGCGCCGCCGAGCGTTTCGGTTTCGTCCATGAAGGGCTGTTCCGCCAGCACATGATCGTCAAGGGCGAGAACCGCGACACCGCCTGGTTCGCCATTATCGACGGCGAATGGCCGGCCTGCCGCAGCGCCTTCGAACGCTGGCTGGCGGCGGACAACTTCGATGCCGCCGGGAAACAGATACAGCGACTGGCGGCGCTGCGCGGCTCAGCGGATTAGGCAGCGCCCCTCACTGAGCACTTCCAGCTCGCGCTCGCGTGGCCGGGTTTGCCCGTCGAAAACGGCCACCGGCGGGCGCTCCGCCTTGGGCTGGAGGAAGTCCACCCGCACCAGCAACTGGTACTGCCGGTTGCGCGTGCGCACCTGCCGGGTACCGGGGCAGTCGGGGAAGTAGTCGGTCACGTACACCGGCTCCTGCACGCAGTTGGCATCGTCCAGATGCTCCTCGTAGCGTTCGGTGCCCGGGCGGTAGCTCTTGCGGTCGCACACCAGCCGCGCCACCTGTTTGCGGCAGTAGCCGGCCGTGGTGCAGTTTTCCCGGTTATCCCGCTCGGTCAGCAGACCGCGCTCCTCACGCCAGCTGGCACGCATGTCGTAAGCCAGCCCGCTGTCCTGGCCGCGCAGGAAGAAGCCATTGCCGGCATAGGCCTCGTCATTCACCGGGACGCTGAAATCGACCCGCTCGTTATGCAGTCGCAGCCGCGACCACAGCCCCGGCTCGGCATCGAAGACCAGACTCATATGCCCCTGCGTCAGCGTCACCTCATCATTCAGCCGCAGCGGCTTGCCGCCCTCGGTGAACAGGTAGCCCTGCCCCTTGATCCCGCCGCAGCCGCTCAGCAACAGCGCGGCCAATGCCATCAGACAGATCAGGGTTCGAGTGGGCATCTTGGGTATTCCAGTGATGGCAGGATTCATGGGCGGGTTACTCGATCTCGAACAGGCCGTTCTTCAGCGGCGCATCGGCCAGGCGCTGGCGCACGTCGTCGTCGATGCGCGGGTCGTCCGGGGCGTAGAGGCGCACCTGGCGGTAGGCGCTGATGCGGTTGATCTCGGCGCCCAGGTATTCCCACACCACGCGGGTGCAGGCCGGGTTGCGGCGGTCGCCGCTGGAGACGCCGGTCTTCAGGCCGTTGAGGCGGGTGATGCGGCTCTTGTAGCTGGGGATGAGGATGGTCTGGCTCATCTCGTTGAGGGTCAGCGACTCATAGTCGGTGAGGAACAGCCGATCGTGCAGAGCAAAGGCCGCGCCCAGGTAACGGCAGCGCACCCAGTCCTCATCGTCCCCCGAGGCCGCACGCTCCTGGCGCTCCTGACGCTCGAAGAGGAACACCCCGTCTTCCTCCCACAACTGCACCAGCGACAGCAGGACATAGCCGGGCACCGACATGCAGTTGGAATACTCGAAGTAGTAGCCGCAGTAGCGGCGCAGGTCGCCGGTGTGCTCGCGCAGCGGCTGCAGCAGGCGCTGCAGGGGGTCGCGGGTCGACGCGCGGGACGCCTCGCCGGCACGCGCGCCGATCAGGCGGGCGAACTGCTCCGGCGGCAGCGCCAGCTCGTAGTCCTCGACGCCGAAGAAATCGCCGATGCGCTTGAGGTTGTAGGGCGTCGGCCGGCTCTGGCCGCTCAGGTATTTGTTGAACTGAGCGCGGTTGATCGCCAGCTTGCGGCACACCTCGGCAATCGAGCGGTAGTGGCTGCACAGCAGCTTGAGGTTGTCGCCCAGGTGTTCCGCCATGGTGCCGCTCCGGATGATGCGAGTGAAGCGAGTCTAGCATCAACTCGCGCCAACTCGCCGCGACCTGCGAAATTGCCGGGACGCCAGCCTTGGCCAACCATGCCAAGGTCACCGGGCGCCAACTCCGACCGGCACCGCCACCACTACAACAAGAGAGACATCCGCCATGCTTGATCTACTCAATGACCTGCTCTGGAGCAAGGTCCTCATCGTCGCCCTGGTCGGTCTCGGCCTGTATTTCTCGATTGCCTCGCGCTTCGTGCAGTTCCGCTACTTCGGCAACATGTTCAGCATCTTCGCCGAAGCCTTCCAGCGTAAACCCGGTCAACTCAGCTCCTTCCAGGCACTGATGCTCTCGGTGGCCGGTCGCGTGGGTGCCGGCAATATCGCAGGCGTCGCCGTGGCCATCATGCTCGGTGGCCCGGGCGCGGTGTTCTGGATGTGGCTGGTGGCGCTGCTCGGTATGGCCACCAGCTACTTCGAATGCTCGCTGGCCCAGCTGTTCAAGCGCCGCGAGCCGGATGGCGGCTACCGCGGCGGCCCGGCCTTCTACATCCAGCACGGCCTGGGTCTGCGCTGGCTGGCGATTGTCTTCTCGATCCTGCTGCTGGTGACCTTCGGCTTCGGCTTCAACGCCGTGCAGTCCTACACCGTGGCCACCTCGCTGCATGACACCTTCGGCCTGCCCACCCATTTCAGCGGCATTGCCCTGGTCGTCGTGATCGGTCTGATCATCTTCGGCGGCATCAAACGCATCGCCAGCATGGCCGACGTGCTGGTGCCGATCATGGCCTTCTCCTACATCGGCATGGCGCTGGTGGTGCTGGGCATGAACATCGGCGAAGTGCCGGCGACCCTGGCGCTGATCGTCAAGAGTGCCTTCGGCCTGGAGCCGGCCTTTGCCGGCGGCATCGGCGCGGCCATCCTGATGGGCGTCAAACGCGGCCTGTTCTCCAACGAAGCGGGCCTGGGCAGTGCGCCGAACGTGGCGGCCGTGGCCGAGGTCAAGCACCCGGCGGCACAGGGCATCGTGCAGTCGCTGAGCGTGTTCATCGACACCATTCTGGTGTGCACCAGCACCGCGCTGATCATTCTGCTCTCCGGCGTCTACCAGCCGGGCATGGAGCAGGCCGGCGTGGTGCTGACCCAGACCGCCCTGGCCGCCGAGGTGGGCGAATGGGGCCGCGTCTTTGTCAGCATGGCGCTGCTGCTCTTCGTCTTCACCACCCTGGTGTACAACTACTACCTGGGTGAGAACGCCCTCGGCTTCTTCAGCCAGAAGCGCTGGCTGGTGCAGGTCTACCGCGTGCTGGTGATGGCTCTGGTGCTGTGGGGTTCGATGCAGGACCTGTCCACCGTGTTCGGCTTCGCCGACGTGACCATGGGCCTGCTGGCACTGGTCAACCTGGCCGCGCTGTTCATGCTGTTCAAGGTCGGCCTGCGCCTGATGCGCGACTACGACAGCCAGATCCAGGCCGGCGTGCAAAGCCCGGTACTGGATGCCAGGCAGTTTGCCGACCTCGACCTCGATCCGCAGGTCTGGAACGGCGCTGCTGGGCAGGCTCAGCGCGAGCCGGCGCCAGGCAACGCCCAGCTGCAACGCTGACAGGCCAGACGTGACCAGAAGGGGGCCGAGCGCCCCCTTTTGTTCGTCCAATGCCCGCCGATTCCCCGTTAAACTCGGCAAGCCGCCGCCCACCGAAACCCCCAGGCGCCTGTGCCACTCCAACGCCGTCGATCAAGGACCTTCACCATGCCCAGTCCGCACAAGCTGCTGATTCTCTACACCGGCGGCACCATCGGCATGCAACAGAGCGCCGCGGGCCTGGTGCCGGCCGGCGGCTTCGAGGCACGCCTCAGGGCCGAGCAGCAGGCGCACCCCGAACGCCCGGTGCCGCACTGGCTGTTCCGCGAACTGAGCCCGCTGCTGGACAGCGCCAACATGACCCAGCATCACTGGCTGGCCATGCGCACGGCGATCATCGATGCGGTGGAAGAAGAAGGCTGCGATGCCGTGCTGCTGCTGCACGGCACCGATACTCTGGCCTACAGCGCGGCGGCCCTGAGCTTTCTCCTGCTGGGCCTGGAGATTCCGGTGCTGCTGACCGGCTCCATGCAGCCGGCGGGCGTGGCAGGCAGCGATGCCTGGCCCAATCTGTTCGGCGCCCTGGCCGCCATCCAGGGCGGGCTGTCACCCGGCGTGCGGGTATTCTTCAACGGTCAGCTGCTGCATGGCGCACGGGTCAGCAAGGGCAAGAGCGAAGCCTTCGATGCCTTCGGCGAGGCCGAGCGCCCACGCCATGGCCAGCGCCTGGAGACATTGCCCACCAGCCTCGACTATCGCCAGCCGCGCCACGCGGTGAACCTCGCCGTGCTGCCGCTCTATCCCGGCCTGCAGGCCGGGCACCTGCGCGCCCTGCTGGGCAGCGGCGTGCAGGGCCTGCTGCTGGAGTGCTACGGCAGCGGCACCGGCCCCTCGGACAACCCGGAGATGCTCGCCGCATTGCGCGAGGCTCACGAGCGTGGCGTGGTGCTGGCGGCGATCAGTCAGTGCCCACAGGGCCATGTGGAGTTCGGCGTGTATGCCGCCGGCAGCGCCCTCGCCGGCTGCGGCCTGGTCAGCGGTGGCGGCATGACCCGCGAAGCGGCGCTGGGCAAGCTGTTCAGCCTGCTCGGCAGCGGTCTTTGCCAGCAGGAATGCGAGCGCCTGTTCGCCCTCGATCTGTGCGGCGAGCTGGCCGACTGAGCCACTGAAGCGGCCACCTGATCCTGCGTCGGGATGGCCACTGCTCTGCCCTGGGCAGCGGCTACCAGCGCAAAAATGGCCGGAATTATCCCTTCTTGGCCTTCCCTATCGTTCTCCCGCCCACGTCGATGGACCAAGAATGGCCCCATCGGTCCCCCGGAGAACAACAAGATGCTGACCTACTACAGCGACGACCACCGCCTGCACCACGCTCAGGGAGAGATGGTCGGCGGCGAATTGAAACCCTGCTTCGAGATGCCGGCGCGCGCCGACCATGTGCTGGCCCGGGTGCGCCAGCAGCAGCTGGGCGAAGTGCGGGCGCCGGCGGATTTCGGCCTGGCGCCGATCGCCCGTATCCACACCGCCGACTACCTGGATTTCCTGCAGAAGGCCTGGGCCGGCTGGGCCGACCAGGGCAATACGGCCGACTTTGTGCCCGGCGTATTCCCGGCCCGCCACCTGCGCGCCAAGCGGCCGAACGACCTCTACGGCCAGTACGGTTTCCACAGCTTCGACTGCTTCGCCCCCATCACCGCGGGCACCTGGCAGGCGGCCTACACCTCGGCCCAGGTCGCCCTCAGCGGCCAACGCGAAATCGCCGCCGGCGCGCGCAGCGCCTTCGCCCTGTGCCGGCCGCCGGGCCATCACGCCAGTGCCGACGTCATGGGCGGCTACTGCTACCTGAACAACGTGGCCATCGTCGCCCAGGCCTGCCTCGATCAGGGCGCCAAACGCGTGGCCATCCTCGATGTGGATTACCACCACGGCAACGGCACCCAGTCGATCTTCTACGACCGCGACGACGTGCTGGTGGCCAATATCCATGGCTGCCCCAGCTTCGAGTACCCGCATTTTCTCGGCTATGCCGACGAGACCGGCGAAGGCGCGGGCGAGGGCTTCAACCTCAACCTGCCGCTGGCCGCCGGCAGCGCCTGGGATGTCTGGGGCGCCGCGCTGGAGACCGCCTGCCGGCGCATTGCCGACTATGGTCCAGACGTGGTGCTGGTATCGCTCGGCGTCGACACCTACCAGAACGATCCGATCTCCAGTTTCAAGCTGGACAGCCCCGACTACCTGCGCATGGGCGAACGCATCGCCGCGCTGGGCAAACCGACGTTGTTCGTGATGGAAGGCGGCTACGCGGTCGCCGAAATCGGCATCAATGCCGTCAACGTGCTCGAAGGTTTCCAGGGCGCCTAAGCCCCCCGCCCGCGGTCGCGAGAGCGTGGGCGGGCTCTGAGTCAAAAGAAGGAGAACAACAAGATGAAAAAACTGCTCGCCACCACCCTCTGCGGCCTGGCCCTGGCCGGTGCCGTCCAGGCTGCGGATCAGCCGCGCCAGCTGCGTGTGTACAACTGGGCCGACTACATGCTGCCCGAGGTGCCCAAGGCCTTTGCGGCCCGCACCGGCATTCAGGTGACCTGGGACGTGTTCGACACCAACGAGGCGCTGGAGGCCAAGCTGCTGACCGGCAACTCGGGCTATGACCTGGTGGTGCCCTCCAACACCTTCCTCGATACACAGATCAAGGCCGGCGTGTTCCAGAAACTGGACAAGTCCAGGCTGCCCAACTGGAAGAACCTGGACCCGGCGCTGCTCAAACTGATGACCGCCAACGATCCGGATAACCAGTACGCCGTGCCCTACATGTACGGCACCACGCTGATCGGCTTCAACCCGGACAAGGTCAAGGCGGCGCTGGGCGATAACGCCCCGGTGAACAGCTGGGACCTGATCTTCAAGGAAGAGAACATCGCCAAGCTGGCCCAGTGCGGGGTCACCCTGCTCGACTCGCCCAACGAGATCCTGCCAATTGTGCTGGATTACCTGGGTCTCGATCCGAACAGCAAGAACCCGGCGGACTACCAGCAGGCCGAGGCGCTGCTGACCAAGATCCGCCCGCACATCCGCTACTTCCACTCGGCCAAGTACATGACCGACATCGCCAACGGCGAGATCTGCGTGGCGGTGGGTTACTCGGGCAGCTTCTATCAGTTCGCCAACCGCGCCAAGGAAGCCGGCAACGGCGTGGTGGTCGACTGGCGCCTGCCGAAAGAGGGCGCGCCGCTGTGGTTCGACTCCTTCGTGATCCCGGCCAGCTCAAAGAATGTCGCCGAGGCCCATGAGTTCCTCGACAACCTGCTCGACCCCAAGGTGGTGGCACCGATCAGCGACTTCCTCGGCTATCCCAACCCCAACCTCGCGGCCATGCAGCAGGTCAGCCCGGCGATCCGCGACAACCCGAACCTGACCCCGACCGCCGAGGCGCGCAACTCGCTCTATGTACTGCAGCCGCTGCCGCGCAACATCGAGCGCATCCGCACCCGCCTGTGGACGGCCGTGCGCACCGGGACCTGAGCCGGCCATCACATCGGGGCCGCAACAGGCCCCGATGCTGAACTTCAGGCCGCGCCGCGGATGTACTGTTCCAGCGAATGGATCAGGCCATCCTGCTCGGCGAGGGTGGCCTTGATCAGGTCACCAATCGACAGCAGGCCGACCAGGCGCTGCCCCTCCACCACCGGCAAGTGCCGCAGATGGTGCTCGGTCATCAGCTCCATGCACTCGCGGATACCCTGCCGGGCCACCACGGTCAGCACCGGCGTGCTCATGACCTCGCGAACCTGGGTGCCGATCGAGGATCGTCCCAGCAGCACGCCTTTGCGCGCATAGTCGCGCTCGCTGAAGATGCCGACCAACCGACCCTGCTCATCGCATACCGGCAGGGCACCGACGTTGCACTCGGCCATCAGCCACAGCGCATCGAGCACGGTAGCTTCCGGCGTGATGGTGTGGACGTCCTGGCTGGACTTGGCATGGAGCATCTGGGCCACGGTTTTCATCTGAGTTCCCCCGAGCAATAACAATCACGGGGCAAGCATCGGCCAGGCTCCACCTATTGAGCAAAGCAATCGATTAAATAAGGGCTATTGAGAAAATCTTGAATCAGGGCGCGACCGATACCTGGCTGATTTCCTCGATCAGGCTGTCGGCGTAAGTACCCCGGTAATGGCGCGCCAGGCTGCCATCACGCTTCATGGCGTCCAGCGTGGCTTGCCAGTGCCGGACGGTGGCATCGGGCGTGGCCAGGGAAAAGGCGATATAGAGGTCCAGGCTGTCGATGGCCAGTACCTGCTGCAATTGCAGGTCAGTGCCGCTGCGGATATTTTCCATTTCGATGTCGCTGGACAGCCACAGCGTATCGCGGCCCAGGCGCAGCATATCGAAGCACTGCTGCGACTTGACCGGACGAAACAGGTTGCTGAAGCCTTGCTGCGCCAGCAGGTCGCCCTTGCCATCGCCAATGTAGGTACAGATCGACTTGGCCTGCCGTGCCTGCTCCAGATCAGCCAATGGCCTGGCCCTTTCCGCACGGTCGTAAAGCCCCCAGCGAATACGCTTGATCGGGCCTACCCACTTGAACTGCGCCTCCCGCTCGGGGGTACGCGATGTCTCGAACAGGGCAACGGGCGCCGTGGCGCTGCTGGCGATCTGATAGGCGCGCATCCACGGCAACAGCTCGATCTCGGCCGACTCGCCGGCCCGCTGCAGCAGCTCGCGGACCATTTCGGCGGTGGGGCCGGTGACCCGGCCGTCGGCCGCCAGGTATTCGCCAGGCGGCGAATGCTCGGTCAGCACGCGCAAGGGTTCAGCCGCCTGCACGCCCTGCAGCAACAGCCCTGCCAGTAACGCCACCCAACCGCGTTGTGCCATCCCGAACCTCTCCCAGGCAGCGGCTCTGCCTCCTGGGTTCAGCCTAGCAGAGCAGGGTCAGAAGCGTTCCGGGCGCAACACCTCGACCTGCGCCAGGTAGCAGACCATGGCGTAGTTGGCGTAGTACTTGGCCTGCAGGTGCGCGGCAATACGCTCGGCCACATCACGGGCGCAGATGATCTCCACGCGGATATTGCCCTCGGTGTCCCAGCCGGCGCTGCGCACGCCGCGATTGCCACGGCCACGGGCGTCGGAAATGGTCCAGCCGGGCGCGCCCAGTTGTTCCAGGTCGGCGACCAGCTTCTTCTCCAGCGCTGCCTCACAGATCACCGTGAGCAGGGTGCGTTGATGGATGCTCATGTCATAGCCCCCAGGCCATCAGGTACTCGGCCAGGCGCAGGTAGAGCGGAATGCCGACCAGAATGTTGAACGGAAAGGTGATGCCCAGCGATGCCGTCAGCGACAGCGAGGGATTGGCCTCGGGCACCGCCAGGCGCATGGCCGCCGGTACCGCGATATAGGACGCCGAAGCCGCCAGGGTCGCGAGCATGGCGGTGCCGCCCAGCGACAGGCCCATGGCCCGGGCCAGCAACGCACCGATCAGGGCGCCGAGCAGCGGCATGCACAGGGCAAACACCGCCAGCCGCACGCCATGCTTCTTCAGGGCGCCCAGCTGGCCGGAAGCAATCAGGCCCATCTCCAGCAGAAAGAACGCCAGCACCGGCTTGAACATGCTGGTGTACAGCGGCTCCAGCGGCTTGATCGCCTCCTTGCCGGCCACCGCGCCGATGATCAGGCCGCCGAGCAGCAGCATGATCGACTTGCCGAGGAAGATTTCGCGACCCAGTTCCTTCCACTGGGTATCACGCGACACGCCCTTGGCCAGCAGGATGCCGACCAGAATCGCCGGGATTTCCAGAATCGCCACGAACAGCGGCATGTAGCTCTCGAACTCGACCTGCCGGGCGGCCAGGTAGGCGACTACCACGGCGAAGGTACCGGCGCTCACCGAGCCGTAGTGCGCGGCCACCGCTGCGGCGTTGATGCGGTCGAAACGCAGGCCGCGCAGCAGGCCGAAGGCCAGTACCGGCAGCAGCACACCCAGGCCCAGCACCAGCAGCGACTGGCCGAGCAGCGTCGGGCTGGCCTGCTCGGCCAGCTCCACCCCGCCGTGCAGACCGATGGCCAGCAGCAGGATGATCGACAGGGTTTCATAAAGTGCCGGGGGCAGTTTCAGTTCGCTTTTCACCAGCCCGGCCAGCAAACCGAAGATGAAGAACAGCACCACTGGATCAAGGCCCATCACACACTCCACAAAGAAATGAAAACCCTGCCCTCATGAGGCAGGGGCGGCGACCCGGGTCGGTTCGACCCAGGCGTCGTGCAGCGGCGGTTGCCAATACACGCCCTCCGCCAGCCGGAGGGTGGGAAATGGCTTCACGATGCACAACGGAAGATGCTGCTGCCGCTCCCTGGCGTCACATCGCAATGCTTGCAAATCATGTCCGGAACCCTGACGGGCTCCGGACATCACACAGCCTCTGGATCAGCCCTCGATCTCGATGAGGACCTCACCCGGGTTCACCCGGTCGCCCTTGGCCACATGCACGGCCTTGACCTTGCCGGCCAGCGGCGAGGGCACTTCGGTTTCCATCTTCATCGCCTCGGTGACCAGCAGCGGCTGGCCGGCCTTGACCACGTCGCCTTCCTTGACCAGCACGTCGACGATGTTGCCCGGCATGGTGGTGGCCACGTCGCCCGGCGCGCTGGCCTGCTTGCGCTTGTTACCGCCGCCCGCGACGAACTGGTTGAGCGGCTCGAACACCACCTCTTCCGGCATGCCGTCGATGGCCAGGTAGAAGTGACGCTTGCCGTCGGTCTTCACGCCCACGCCGGTGATGTCCACGCGGTAGGTCTCGCCGTGCACGTCGATGACGAACTCGGTCGGCACGCCCTCGCCCGGCACCGGGCACAGGCCGCCGAATTCCGGGGCGGGCAGCAGGGCTTCCGGGGTCAGGGTACCGGCGGCACGCTCTTCGAGGAACTTGCGGCCGATGTCCGGGAACATGGCGTAGGTCAGCACGTCTTCTTCGGATTTGGCCAGGGTGCCGATTTCCTCGCGCAGCTTGGCCATTTCCGGCTTGAGCAGGTCAGCCGGACGCACGTCGATCACTTCTTCGCTGCCGATGGCCTGGGCGCGCAAGTGCTCGTTGATGGTGCCGGCAGCGCGGCCGTAACGACCCTGCAGGTAGAGCTTCACCTCGTTGGTGATGGTCTTGTAGCGCTCGCCGGCCAGCACGTTGAACACGGCCTGGGTGCCGACGATCTGCGAGGTCGGCGTCACCAGCGGCGGGAAGCCGAGGTCTTCGCGTACTTTCGGGATCTCGGCGAAGACTTCGTTGATGCGGTTGAGCGCGCCCTGCTCTTTGAGCTGGTTGGCCAGGTTGGACATCATGCCGCCCGGTACCTGGTTGACCTGCACGCGGGTATCCACGGTGGTGAACTCGCTCTCGAACTGGTGGTACTTCTTGCGCACGGCGTAGAAGTACAGACCGATCTCCTGCAGCAACTCCAGGTTCAGGCCGGTGTCGTACTCGCTGCCGCGCAGAGCGGCGACCATCGACTCGGTGCCGGCGTGGCTGGTGCCCCAGGCGAAGCTGGAGATGGCGGTGTCGATATGAGTGGCACCAGCTTCGATGGCCTTCATCTGGCACATGGACGCCAGACCGGCGGTGTCGTGGCTGTGGATGAAGATCGGCAGGCCCTGCTCGGCCTTCAGCGCCTTGACCAGCTCGAAGGTGGCGTAGGGAGTCAGCAGGCCGGCCATGTCCTTGATCGCCACCGAGTCGCAACCCATGGCTTCCATCTGCTTGGCCTGGTCGACGAAGGCCTGCACGGTGTGCACCGGGCTGGTGGTGTAGCAGAGCGTGCCCTGGGCATGCTTGCCGGCGGCCTTCACCGCCTCGATGGACACGCGCAGGTTACGCACGTCGTTCATCGCGTCGAAGATGCGGAACACATCGATGCCATTGACCGCTGCCTTGGCCACGAAGGCGCGCACCACGTCGTCGCTGTAGTGGCGGTAGCCGAGCAGGTTCTGCCCGCGCAGGAGCATCTGCAGGCGGGTGTTGGGCAGCGCCGCCTTGAGCAGGCGCAGGCGCTCCCACGGGTCTTCCTTGAGGAAGCGCACGCAGGCGTCGAAGGTGGCGCCGCCCCAGACTTCCAGCGACCAGTAGCCGACCTGATCGAGCTTGGGGCAGATCGGCAGCATGTCTTCGGTGCGCATGCGGGTGGCGATCAGCGACTGGTGGCCGTCGCGCAGGACGGTGTCGGTAATGTTGATCTTCTTCTTCATGCTCAATTCCTCACAGGCCGGCGTGGGCGGCGATGGCGGCAGCGATGGCCAGGGCGAGTTCTTCCGGCTTGCGCTTGACCGAGTAGTTGATCAGTTCCGGGTGGGCTTCGA
>CALMID010000415.1 GCA_937863915.1 uncultured Pseudomonas sp. | reverse complement strand
GCGTGGACCTTGCGCGCCGCTTCCGGGGCGATGGTGGAGCATTCCAGCACCAGACTGCCGGGGGCGATCTGCTGCAGCAGACCGCTCTCACCCAGGTAAAGGCCCTCGACATGACGGCTGGCCGGCAGCATAGACACCACCACCTCGGTGCCGATGACTGCCTCAGCGGCGCTGGCGGCCGGCGTAGCGCCCTCGGCCGCCAGGCTGTCGACGGCGCTCTGCACGAGGTCGAATATGCGCAGGGCGAAGCCGGCTTTCAGCAGGTTGCGGGCCATGGGCAGGCCCATGTGGCCGAGGCCGATAAAGGCGATTGTCGTCATTGTTGTTCTCCTTGTTGCGACAGGTGGCAGATGCGAGTGGTCGCTAGGGTCAGAGATCGGCCAGCGGATGAGTGCCGTCCCACGCCGGGTGGAAGTGCGCCTCGATGGCTGCCTGCGGGACATGGCTCACATCCGGCCAGTGCCAGCGGGGCTGGTGGTCCTTGTCGATCAGCCGGGCGCGCACGCCCTCGGGGAATTCCGGGTGGCGGCAGCAGTTCAGCGCCATGGCGTACTCCAGGCGGAACACCTCGGCCAGCGACAGGTGGCGGGCGCGGCGGATCTGCTCCCACACCAGGTGGCCGGTCAGCGGGCAGCCGCCGGCGACGGTCTTGGCCGCGCGGGCCAGCAGGCCGTCGTCGTCCTCGCGCAGGGCGAGCAGGGCATGCCAGGCGCTGGGCAGGTCGGGCACATCCAGCAGCGCGTCGATGCGTGCCCGGCGCGGCTGCCACTGGGCCTCGGGCAGGTGGCTGCGCGCCTCGTGCTCCAGGGCCTGGAGCAGGCTCAAGAGCTGCGCCTGTGGTTGTTCCTGCCAGTTGATCTGCACCAGGCCGTCGAGCAGCGCGTCCTGCTGCTCGTCGAGCAGGAAACGGTCGGCCAGGTTCAGGTCCAGCGCGTCGCGGGCGTTGATCGGGCTGGCGGTCAGGCCGAGGAACAGGCCGAGCCGGCCCGGCAGGCGGGCGAGGAACCAGCTGCCGCCGACATCCGGGAACAGGCCGATATTGACCTCGGGCATGCCCAGTCGGCTGCTGGGGGTGACGATGCGGATGCCGGCGCCCTGCATCAGGCCCATGCCGCCGCCGAGCACGTGGCCGTGGGCCCAGCAGATCAGCGGCTTGGGGTAGGTGTGGATGCGATGGTCCAGGCGGTATTCGTCGGCGAAGAAGCGCTTGGCCAGCTCCGGCACGGTGCCGGGTGCCTCGCGGCACTGCTGCACCAGTTGCACCACATCGCCGCCGGCGCAGAAGGCCTTGGGGCCGGCGCCACGCAGCAGCACGCAGGCGATGGCCGGGTCCTCGGCCCAGCGCTTGAGGTGAGCGTCGAGCGCCTCGACCATTGGCAGGCTCAGGGCGTTGAGGCTCTTCTCGGCGTTAAGGGTGGCCACGCCGATGCGCGCGCCGTGGGGGGCGATGAGTTCCTCGAAATGCACGTCCATTATTTGTTACGCCCTATTTGTTGCGCCATTGGGGATCACGCTTCTCGAGGAAGGCGTTGACGCCTTCGCGGGTGTCGTCGGCGTCGAACAGGTCGACGAAGCGCTCGCGCTCTTCCGGCAGCCAGGTGTTGGGGCCACGTGAGCGGGCGCCCTGGATCAGCGGCTTGATCGCGCGTACCGCCACCGGGCTCTGCCGCGCCACGCGGGCCGCCAGCAGCAGGGCGTGGCCACGGGCCTCGCCGGTATCGACCACCTGCTCGACCAGGCCGATGCGCAGGGCGGTGTCGGCATCGACGCGCTCGCCGCAGAGGATCATGCGCTTGGCCCAGCCTTCGCCCACCAGCCAGGGCAGGTTCTGGGTGCCACCGGCGCAGGGCAGCAGGCCAACCGTGGCTTCCGGCAGGGCCATCTGCGCTTGGCGTTCGGCGATGCGGATGTCGCAGGCCAGCGCGCACTCCAGGCCGCCGCCCATGGCGTAGCCGTTGATCGCAGCGATCGACACGCCACGGAAGTGGCTCAGCGCCTCGAAGGCCTCGCCGAAGCGGCGGGCCATCTCGCGGGCGCGGGCCTTGTCGCCGTCGGCGAACAGGTTGAGGTCGGCGCCGGCGGAGAAGAACTTGCTGCCCTGGCCGGTGATCACCAGGGCGTAGATGTCATCGTCGTGGTTGAGGTGCTCGACCAGCTGCTTGAGGCCGATCAGCGAGTCGCGGTCCCAGGTGTTGGCCGGCGGATGATTGATGGTGATCAGCGCGGTGTGGCCGTGCTTTTCCACGGTCAGCTTGTGGGTCAGGTCGAAGGGGCCGGACTTGTAGGTTTCGATGGCGGTGCTCATAGCGGTCTCCTTGTCTTACAGCAGGCGATCGAGCATGCCGCCCTGCTCGAGCAGGCGGCGTGCGGTGATCACCCGCATGATTTCATTGGTGCCTTCGAGAATCTGGTGCACGCGGCTGTCGCGCACCCAGCGCTCCAGCGGGTAGTCATTCAGGTAGCCGTAGCCGCCGTGCAGCTGCAGGGCGTCATTGCACACCGTGAAGCAGTGATCGGTGGCGAAGCGCTTGGCCATGGCGCAGTACAGCGTGGCCTCGGGGTGGCGGGCGTCGAGCTTGGCGGCGGCCAGGCGCACCATCTGCCGGCTCGCCGTCAGGTCGGTGAGCATGTCGGCCAGCTTGAACTGCAGGGCCTGGAACTCGGCCAGGGCCTTGCCGAACTGCTTGCGTTCCTCCACGTAGCGCAGGCTTTGCTCCAGCGCGGCCTGGGCGGCGCCCAGCGAGCAACTTGCGATGTTGATGCGGCCACCGTCCAGGCCCTTCATGGCGTAGACGAAGCCCTGGCCCTCCGGGCCGATGCGGTTGCCGGCCGGGATGCGCACGCCCTCGAAGCTGATGGTGCGGGTCGGCTGCGCGCGCCAGCCCATCTTCAGCTCGTTGCGGCCGTACTTCACCCCGGGCGCGTCGCCGGGCACCAGGAAGCAGGAGATGCCCCTGGCGCCGTCCTCGCCGGTGCGCGCCATGACGATCAGCACATCGGTGCTGCCGGCGCCGGAGATAAAGCACTTGCTGCCGTCCAGCACGTAGTCGTCGCCGTCGCGGCGGGCGCGGGTGCGCAGGTGGGCGGCGTCGGAGCCGGCGTCCGGCTCGGTCAGGCAGTAGGAGGCCAGCAGCTGGCCGCTGGTGAGCCGGGGCAGCCAGGCGTCCTTGAGCGCCTGGTCGCCAAAGCTCGCCAGCATCCACGAGGCCATATTGTGGATGGTCAGAAAGGCCGTGGTGGCGATGCAGCCGGCGGCCAGCTGTTCGAAGATCAGTGAAGCCGACAGCCGTGACAGGCCCAGGCCGCCGTCCTCTTCCGGCAGGTACAGGGCCAGGTAGCCCTGCTCGGCGGCGCGCTTGATCACGTCCACCGGGAAGTGGTGCTCGCGGTCCCACTCGGCGGCGTGCGGGGTCAGTTCTGCGGCGGCGAAGGCGCGGGCGCTGTCGACCAGCAGGCGTTGTTCTTCACTGAGTTCGAAATCCATGGGGGCTCACTGCAAGGTGGTGGGTTTTCCGGCGGCGCGGCGTTCGGCCTGCCATGCGGCCAGGCTCGGTGCGGCCTGCTCGCCGTCGAGTTGATGCACGATGTCGAAGTAATCCTGCTTGAGGCGATCCTTCATCACCTCGTTGCGCGGCTTGACCTTGACCACGTAGACGCTCTGCACGTTCTGGTGATCGAAGGCGCGCCACTGCTGCTCGCCCTTGAGCAGGCGGTAGCGGTGGCCTTCCAGGGCCTTGATCAGCGCCTCGCTGTCCAGGCTGTTGGCGCGTTTGGCGGCGTCGGCCCACTGGCTGACGATGCTGTAGGCCGAGGCGGCGGAACTGGAGGGGTAGACGCCAAAGCGCTGGCTGAACTGCTCGACGAAGGCCTTGCCGGCGGCCGAGTTCTCGCGCTCGGGCACGCGCCAGGTCCAGGGTTCGGTGCCGATCACGCCCTGCATCAGCAGCGGGCCTGCCTGCTCGACCATGGCCTGGGTGAGGTTGGGCGCGACGATTTGCAGCTTGCCGGTCAGGCCCAGGCTGTCGGCGATGCGCATGGCATCGACCAGGTCCTCGCCGAACAGCACCAGAACCAGCACCTGGGCCTGGCTCTGCGCGGCCTGTTGCAGGGCCTGCTGGAAGTCACGCTGACGCGCACGCGGGAAGGGCACCTTGACCCCGGGGTGCTGGGTGGTGTCGGTGCTGCCGGTGGTCTGGCGCAGCGAGCTCTCGGTGGTCAGGCCCCAGGTGTAGTCGGCGGTGACGTAGAAGTAGCGGCTGTCCGGCTGGGTCTTGCTCAGGTACTGGCCGAGGGCGCGGGCGCTCATCCAGGCGTTGTTGCATTCGCGGAACAGGTAGCGCTGGCCGTCCTTGCCGGTGGTGTCGTTGGAGTAGGTGAGGGTGCCGAAGTACAGCAGGCCACGCTCGCGGGCCTGCTGGCCAGCGGCGATGGCCACCGCGCTGGAGGCGCCGCCGAAGAGCATGGCCGCGCCCTGGTCGGCGAGGCTGTTGACGTTCTTCACGGCTTTTTCCGGGCGCGAGGCGGTGTCGCGGCTTTCCAGGCGCACGGGGCGGCCGAGCACACCGCCTTTGGCGTTGAGCTCATCGATGGCCAGCAGGGCGCCGCGCATCTGGGCCAAGCCTTCCTCCTTGTACGGGCCGGTGCGCGGGTAGTTGAGACCGAGGGTGATCGGCTCGGCAGCCTGCGCGCAGGCGGTGATCCCGGCCCACAGGGCCAGGGTGGCAGTCAGTCGCTTCATTGCATCCTCCATGTCGGGCCGTGATGGCCAGTGAACCGACTGTGACGGTCGGTTTCGACGCGAGGGCATTAGCGATTGGTCGTAGATCGACGCTTTCCATGAGCAGGATCAAGGTCGGCGTCGATAAAAGTGTCGTTCCCCGTTATTTCAGGCTGATGGTCAGGTTGGGCCCGCTCACCGGGCTGTCGTCGAACCAGCGGCTGGTGACCGTCTTGGTCTCGGTGTAGAAGCGCACCGCCTGCTTGCCGTAGGCGTGCAGATCGCCATAGAAAGAGCCTTTCCAGCCGGTGAAGGAGAAGAACGGCAGCGGCACCGGGATGGGCACGTTGATGCCGACCTGTCCGACCTCCACCGCATGCTGGTAGTGCCGCGCGGCGCCGCCGGAGCGGGTGAAGATGCTGGTGCCGTTGCCGTAGGGACTGGCGTTGACCAGGGCGATGGCCTCGTCCAGGGTGTCGACCTCCATGCACACCAGCACCGGGCCGAAGATTTCCTCGCGGTAGATGGCCATCTGCGGGGTAACGCCGCTAAACAGGGTGGGGCCGACCCAGTTGCCGGCCGGGTAGCCTTCGACTGTGCAGTCCGAGCCGTCGACCAGGCACTGCGCGCCCTCGGCCTTGCCCTGGGCGATCAGGCCCAGCACGCGGGCCTTGGCCTGCGGGCTGATCACCGGGCCGTAGGCGGCGCCGGCATCGCTCCAGTAACCGGGGCGCAGGGCGGCCATCTGCTCGGCCAGTTCGCCGATCCAGGCCTTGGATTCGCCGACGAACACCGCCACGCTGATCGCCATGCAGCGCTGCCCGGCCGCGCCGCAACTGGCGCCGACCAGATTGCTCAGCACCTGGTCCTTGGGCGCGTCGGGCATGATCACCATGTGGTTCTTGGCGCCGGCGAAGGCCTGCACGCGCTTCAGGTGGTCGGTGCCGGTACGGTAGATGTGCTGGCCGACCGCCACCGAGCCGACGAAGGAGATGGCGCGCACCTCCGGGTGGGTGATCAGCGCATCGACCACCTCACGCCCACCGTGCAGCACCTGCAGCACGCCCTTGGGCGCGCCGGCCTCGATAAAGAGTTCCGCCAGCCTGTTCGGCGTCAGCGGGTCCTGCTCGGAGGGCTTGAGCACGAAGGTGTTGCCGCAGGCGATGGCCAGCGGAAACATCCACAGCGGGATCATCGCCGGGAAGTTGAACGGGGTGATGCCCACACACACGCCCAGCGGCTGGATCCAGCTGGCGGTGTCGATGTCGCGGGCGACGTTCTCCACCGTCTCGCCCATCATCAGGCTGCAGATGTTGGCGGCCTGCTCGGCCACCTCGATGCCGCGCCAGACGTCGCCCTTGGCGTCGGCGAAGGTCTTGCCGGTCTCGCGGGCGAGGATCTCGGCCAGTTCGTCGTGGTGCTCCTTGAGTAAGTGCTGGTAGCGCAGCATCAGTCGTGCGCGCTCCGGCGCCGGCACCTCGCGCCAGGCGAGGAAGGCCTGGCGGGCGCTGGCCACGGCAGCTTCGATTTCCTCGGGCGTGGCCTTGGGCGCGCGGGCGATCACCGCCTGGGTGGCCGGGTCGGTGACGTCGATGGTGTCGCGGGACTGGCTCTGGCGCCACTCCCCGTCGATCAGCTGCGGCAGGGTGCTGCTCATGGAGTTCTCCACTGGGGCGGTTCATGGTCCGCCGGTTGTTGTGATGGCTCTGTTATAGCCCCGTGGGGCTGGGCTGTGGATTGACGATCTTGTTCGTGGGATGGACTATCTTGGCGTATTGATTCGAGGGGCTCTGATGTCTGAACTGGTCGATACTTCCAACTGGCCGCTGCCGCCGCAGGGTGTGCGGTTTGTCACGCCGCCGCGCCTGCGCCGTGCGCTGTCCTGCCATCCGCTGGGGCGGGCATGCTTTCCCATTGCTCTGGGGTTCTATCCGGAGGCGGCCGGACACAGCATGCAACGGCAGTTTCCGGACGACGACCTGCTGATCTACTGCAAGGCCGGGCAGGGCTGGCTGGAAACCGCAGATGGACGAT
>CALMID010000414.1 GCA_937863915.1 uncultured Pseudomonas sp. | reverse complement strand
TGAATAACTCAAATTCATAATTTTCATCCCCTGGATAACCAAAAGGAATCCAACATGGATCTGGCCAACCTCAATGCCTTTATTGCCATCGCCGAGGCCGGCAGCTTCTCCGAAGCCGGAGCGCGCCTGCACCTGACCCAGCCCGCGGTGAGCAAGCGCATCGCCGGCCTGGAGCAGCAGCTCAATGTGCGCCTGTTCGACCGCATCGGCCGCGAAGTCAGCCTGACTGAGGCCGGCCGGGCCCTGCTGCCGCGCGCCTACCAGATCCTCAATGTACTGGACGATACCCGCCGCGCCTTGACCAATCTCAACGGCGAGATCAGCGGTCGCCTGACCCTGGCCACCAGCCACCACATCGGCCTGCACCGCCTGCCCCCTCTGCTGCGTGCCTTTACCCGCGCCCATCCGCAGGTCGCGCTGGACATCCAGTTCCTCGATTCGGAAGTGGCCTATGAGGAGGTGCTGCACGGCCGCGCCGAACTGGCGGTGATCACCCTGGCCCCGGAAACCCGGCCCCCCGTGGCCGCCACGGCAATCTGGGACGATGTGCTGGACTTCGTCGCCGCCCCCGAGCATCCGCTGGCCCGCAATGGCACCGTCAGCCTGAGCGACGTAGCCCGGCATCCGGCGGTATTTCCCGGCGACAACACCTTCACCCACCACATTGTGCGTCGCCTGTTCGAAGCCGAAGGGCTCAAGCCGAATATCGGCATGAGCACCAACTACCTGGAAACCATCAAGATGATGGTGTCCATCGGCATCGCCTGGAGCGTGCTGCCGCGCACCATGCTCGACAGCCAGGTCGCCGCCCTGCCGCTGCCCGGCGTCCAGCTGGTGCGTCGGCTAGGCTATATCGTGCATACCGAGCGCACCCTGTCCAACGCAGCGCGCGCCTTTATCGCCCTGCTGGAAGAGCAGCGCCATTGAGCCGGCGATGTTGCTTGCAGGCAAACCGGCAACGGGGCTAGTGTGACCGGACAATAACGATCAGCACCCTTGTCCGAGCACGGACCAGTACGTGCCGACATGTAGTGGAACTGCTGCCTATGGCTGAAGCCTCACCCATCGCGCCTGCCGACCTGCACGCCCACCTGAGCCAGCTCAGTGCGGCGCTGGATGCCGCGCAACTGGGCACCTGGTTCTGGGACCCGCAAGCCGACCTGCTCAATCTCTCGCCAGGCTGCCTGCGCCTGCTCGGGCGCAGCCCGCAACAGCCGTTGCGCCAACTCAGCGATTACATCGAACTGATCGTCGAGGAAGACCGTCCCCACCTGATTGACAGCCTTGCCGGTATCGATCAGCAGCCCGGCCGCGAACTGGCCCTCAAGCACCGTGTACAACTGGCCGACGGAACCCAGCGCTGGCTGGAACTCAGCGGCCAGCTGCTGATCCAGGCCGACGGCAGGCCCAGCCTGCTCGGCGTGCTGCGCGACATCAGCCAGCTGCAGCAGCGCGAGGCCGAACAGGCAGCCACCCAGGCGCGCTACAGCGCCCTGTTCCAGCTCAACCCAGGCCCCATGTCGCTACTGCGCTACAGCGATGGCTGCATCATCGATGTCAACGACCAGTTCTGCGAACTCTTCGGCTGGCCACGGCAGGACTGCCTGGGTCGCACGGCGATGGAGCTGGAGCTGTGGGTCGATACCCAGCAGCGCGACGAACTGCGCCGTCGCAGCCGTGATCTGGAAAAGCCCGTTACCCTGTTCGCCTACTTTCGCCGCCGTGATGGCACGCAGCTGTGCGGCACCCTCTCGGCCCGCAGCATCGTGCTCGATGGCGAGCCCTGCCTGCTCTGCGCCTTTCTGGACGAAAGCGAGCGCGTGGCCGCCGAGCAAGCTCTGCGTACCAGCGAGGAAAAGTTCGCCAAGACCTTCCTTACCACGCCGGACACGGTCGTCATCACCGACCTTGCCAACGGCCGCTTCATCGCCGTCAACCCCGCGTTCGAGCGGCAGTTTGGCTGGAGCGCCGCCGAAACGTTCGGCAAAACCTCGCTGGAGCTGGGTATCTGGCGTGACCCTCGGGACCGCCTGCGCATGATCGATGCGCTGGACGACAATGGCCGCCTGGAACACCTCGAAGCGGAGCTCTGCCACCGCAATGGTTCGACCAGCACCAACCTGCTGTATGGTGCCACGTGCGAAATCGACGGCCGTACCTGCCTGGCCCTGACCCTGCGCGACATCACCCTGCAACGCCGCCAGGAGCAGGCGTTGCGCAGCAGCGAGCAACGCCTCAAGCTGGCCCTGGACTCGGCACAACTGGGCACCTGGGACTGGGATCTCAAGAACCTGCAGTTCTTTGCCTCGGCACGCTGCAGTGTGCTGCACGGCCTGCCCGACGAGCCCTTCCACGCCGACTACCGGCAGTTCTTCGTTCATCTCGAACGCGACGATCAGGATTACCTGCGCGTGCAGCTCGATGAGATGAAACGCCAGCCTGGCCAGGCACGCCAGCTGCATTACCGGGTACGGCGCCCGCACGGTGGGCACCTGCATCTGGAAAGTACCGCCACCCTCTATCTGGACGATCAGGGTGAGCCGCGACGCATCACCGGGGTGGTCGCCGACGTCACCGAACGGACCCAGCGCGAGCGCCAGATTGCTGCCTCCGAGGAAAAATTCGTCACCCTGTTCAACTCCAGTCCTGACCCGATCTGCGTATCACGCATCCGCGACGGCCAGTTCATCGACCTCAACCCGAGCTTCACCCAGATCTTCGGCTGGAGCCTGGACGACCTGCGTGGCCGCGACGCCGGCAGCGTGCCCTTCTGGGCCCAGGCCAGCGAGCGCCGGCGCCTGTTCGAGAAGCTAAAGGCCCAGCAAGGTCTGGACAATGAACTGGCGCAGTACAACACCAAGGACGGTGATCTCTTGACCTGCCAGGTGTCCAGCCGCTTCATCCGCGTCGACCGCCAGCTGTGCATCGTCTCGACCTTCCGCGACGTGACCGACCGCGAAAGTGCCGAGCGCCAGCTCAAGTACAGCGAGGAGAAGTTCGCCAAGGCTTTCCATGCCTCGCCCGATGCCATCAGCATCAGCGAGCGCAGCACCGGCCGTTTCCTCGAGGTCAATGGTGGCTTCTGTCGACTCACCGGCTATCAACCCGAGGAAGTACTCGGGCGTACCTCGCTGGAGCTCAACACCTGGGCCGATGCCAGCCAGCGTCAGCAGTTGATTGACCATCTGCTGCGCGACGGTCATGTGCACAACCTGGAGCTGCAGGCGCTGAACCGTGACGGCCGGGCCATGACGGTGGAAGTCTCGGCCGAGCCGATCAGCATTGCCGGCAGCGACTGCCTGCTGCTGATTGCCCGCGATGTCACCGCCTTCAAACAGGCTCAGGCACAGATCCAGCACCTGGCCTACCACGATCCGCTGACCAACCTGCCCAACCGTACTCTGCTGCTCGACCGCCTGACCCAGCAGATCGCCCTGCTCAAGCGCCATCACCTGCGTGGCGCCCTGCTCTACCTGGACCTCGACCACTTCAAGCACATCAACGACTCACTCGGCCACCCGGTCGGCGACTCGGTGCTGAAGATGGTCACCGCGCGCCTGGAATCCTGCGTGCGCCTGGAAGACACCGTGGCGCGCCTGGGCGGCGATGAGTTCGTCGTGCTGATCAGCGGCCTGGAAGGCAAGCGCACCGAGGCCACGCGCGAGGCCCGCAACGTTGCCGACAAACTGCGCACCCTGCTGGCCGAGCCGATGCTGATCGAGGGCCATCGCCTGCAGATCACCCCGAGCATCGGCATCGCCATGCTGCCCGACCACGGCGACAACCCGGCCGACCTGCTCAAGCGCGCCGACATTGCCCTGTACCGGGCCAAGGACTCCGGGCGCAACACCGTGCAGGTGTTCCAGAAAACCATGCAGACCGTGGCCAGCGAACGCCTGCGCCTGGAAAGCGACCTGCGCCTGGCCCTGCCCCGCAACGAATTCTTCCTGCACTTCCAGCCCCAGGTCGACAGCCAGTCACAACACATGGTCGGAGCCGAAGTGCTGCTGCGCTGGCAGCACCCCACGCTGGGCCAGCAGTCGCCGGCGCTGTTCATCCAGATTCTCGAAGAGAGCGGGCTGATTCTCGAGGTCGGCAGCTGGGTGCTGCGCCAGGCCTGCCAGCAGACCCAGCAGTTGCTGGAGCAGGGCCTGGTGCAGCGCGAGGATTTCAGCATCAGCGTCAACATCAGCCCACGGCAGTTCCGCCAGGCCGATTTCGTCGAGCAGGTGATGGACTGCCTGGAAAGCTCGCGCCTGCCGGCCAGCATGCTCAAGCTGGAAATCACCGAAGGCATCGTGATCCAGAACCTCGACGACACCATCGCCAAGATGAATCGCCTGAAGAAACTCGGCGTCAGCTTTGCCATGGACGACTTCGGCACCGGCTACAGCTCGCTGACCTACCTCAAGCGCCTGCCGGTGGATGTGCTGAAGATCGACCAGTCGTTCGTGCGCGACTCCTGCATCGACCAGAACGATGCCGAGATCATCCGCGCCATCGTCGCCATGGCCCAGAGCCTGGGCCTGGCCCTGGTCGCCGAGGGCGTGGAAACGCCGCAGCAGCTGGCGCTGCTGGAAGCCCAGGGCTGTCATGTATGCCAGGGCTATCTGTTCAGCAAACCGGTGCCGCTGCACGAGTTCTGCCAGCTGCTGCAGCCGGCCTGCGAACGGATCGGCGCCTGATCAGGACAGCTGGCGGCGGCTGACGAACTGGCGCGGCGCACCACTGAGCGGGTCGGTAAAGCTCAGGCGACGCGCCAGCAATTGCAGTGGCCGGCTGAAATCATCGGCCACCTCGGCCTGAACTTCTGGATACCAGGGATCATTGAGCAGCGGCGCCCCCAGCGCCGCCATCTGCACCCGCAACTGATGCTTGCGCCCGCTGTGCGGGTACAGCGCATAGCGCCAATAATCGGCGCGCCGCTCCAGCACCTCGATACGCGTCTGGCTGTTGGCCGGGCCCTCGGCGATGCGGGTCAGGAAGAACGGCTCGCCACGCTCCAGGCAATGCTCGGCCAGGTAGGGAAACTGCAACTGCTCCAGCGCCGGCGCCAGCGCCTCGTAGGTCTTGTCGATGCGCCGCTCACGAAACAGTGCCTGGTAGGCATCGCGACTGGACGGCTGGCAGGAGAACATCAGCAGCCCGGCGGTCAATCGGTCCAGGCGGTGCAGCGGCACCAGTTGCGGATTGCCCAAGAGCCGCTGCAGACGCGTCAGCGCGGTCTGCTCGACCCACTGGCCGACCGGCGCGCAGGCGAGGAAATGCGGCTTGTCGACCACCAGCAGGTGCTCGTCCTGATAGAGAATCTCCAGTTCGAAGGGAATCTGCGGTTCGTCCACTACCTCGCGGAAGTACTGCACGCCCAGGCCTTCACGGTAGGCACTGAGCTCGTTCAGCGGCTGCCCGGCAAGATCCTGCACCAGCCCGCGCTGCATGCGCGAGCGCCAGACATCCTCGGCAATCGCCG
>CALMID010000413.1 GCA_937863915.1 uncultured Pseudomonas sp. | reverse complement strand
GTGCTGCCGATGGCCACCAGCCAGGACCACAAGCGCGTCGGCGACGCCGACACAGGCCCGAACACCGGCGGCATGGGCGCCTACTCGCCGGCTCCGGTGGTGACTGCGGACGTGCACCAGCGCGTGATGGACGAGGTGATCTACCCGACCGTGCGCGGCATGGCCAGCGAAGGCAACGTCTACACCGGCTTCCTCTACGCCGGACTGATGATCGACAAGGCCGGCAAGCCCAAAGTCATCGAGTTCAACTGCCGCTTCGGCGACCCGGAAACCCAGCCGATCATGGTGCGCCTGGAAAGCTCCCTGGTGCTGCTGGTCGAGGCCGCGCTGGCCAAGGCGCTGGACAAGGTCGAAGCCACCTGGGACCCGCGCCCGACCGTCGGCGTGGTGCTGGCGGCCGGCGGCTACCCGGCCGACTATGCCAAGGGTGACGTGATCGAAGGTCTGGACGCCGCCGCCAAACTCGACGGCAAGGTGTTCCATGCCGGCACCGCGCTGAAGGACGGCCAGATCGTCACCGCCGGCGGCCGCGTACTGTGCGCCACCGCCATCGGTCGCACGGTATCCGAAGCCCAGCAGCAGGCCTACCGTCTGGCCGAGCAGATCAGCTGGAACGGCTGTTTCTACCGCCACGACATCGGCTACCGCGCCATCGCCCGCGAGCGTGGTGAGGGCTGAAAGTAAGCTAGAAGTAAAGGTTATGACAAAGGCGGCCAATGGCCGCCTTTGTCATATGCTGGCGGACTAGCAGCTGTCTATAATCCGACCACTTACTACGAAGGGATCTCACCCGTGCTCCGGCTCTGGATTGCCAAAGGACTCGCTGTCAGCCTGCTGCTGAGCCTGCTCGGCCTGAGTGGTATCGGCCATGCCGATGAGCCTCGCTGGCAGGTGCTGCTGGATGCCGAAGCCAGCCTGCAGCTCGACGAGGTCCGCAGCCCGGCGCTGCAGGAACGCTTCCTCGCCCAGGACGCCGACCAGATCTACCTGCCCGGCGGCAAGAAAGCCCTGTGGCTGCACTACCAGCTGCCTGCCGACAGCCAGCAACGGCTGATCCGGGTGCTCGCTCCCTACCTCTCCTATCTCGACCTGTACGTGATGCAGGGCGAACGTCTGCTACGACATACCCGCACCGGTAATCAGTTGCCCTTCAGCAGCCGCCCGCTGCCCAGCCATGACCTGCTGCTGCCGCTGCCCGAGGCCGATGTGCCACTCGACCTGTACCTGCGCCTGTCCGCCAGCCAGTCCCTGCGCCCGATCATCAGCCTGGAAAGTACCCAGGCCCTGGTCAGCGACAACAGTCGCGATCTGCTGCAAGGTGCCATTCTCGGTTGCCTGCTGCTGCTGGTGCTGTACAACCTGGTGCGCTTTGCCTATTACCGCAGCAGCAACACCCTGTGGCTGGCCGGCCTGCACCTGGCGGTCGCCAGCGCCTTGGTCAGCGTTCTGGGCCTGCTCGCTCCCTGGCTCGGCCAGCAGCAATTCCTCCAGGGACAGATGCTGACCCTGTCGATGCTCGTCGGGGTGTTCTGCGCCCTGGGCTTTACCGCGGGTTTCTTCAACCGCGTGTGCAACAGTCCCCTGGTCCTGCGCCTGCTACGCGGGGAGATGCTGCTGATCGCCCTGCTCGCCCTGCTGCCGCTGTTCAATCTGGAAATCTACCTCAACCAGTTGAGCTACCTGCTGGTGCTGCTGGCAGGTCTCAGCGTACTGCTGATTTCCGCCTACCACTGGCACCATGGCTATCGACCGGCACGCCTGTTCTTCATCGGCACCCTGCTGTTCACCCTGGTGTTTCTGGTCTATCTGCCGGTGCTGTTCGGCGTCACTCTGCTCGCCCCGGAGGACATGCTCCTGCTGCTGTTCGGCACCTCCGTGGCCAGCGGTTTTCTGCTCAGCATGGCGCTCACCGAGCGCCAGACGCGCATCCTCTTCGAGCAGTTCAGCACCAGCCGCAAGGTCGCCGCGACCTCGGCCGAACTGAAAGCCAAGGCCGAGTTCCTGGCCAAGATCAGTCACGAGATCCGCACCCCCATGAACGGCGTGCTGGGCATGACCGAATTGCTGCTCGGCACCCCGCTGTCGGCCAAACAGCGTGACTACGTGCAGACCATCCACAGCGCCGGCAACGAACTGCTTACCCTGATCAACGAGATCCTCGACATCTCGCATCTTGAATCCGGGCAGATCGAACTGGACGAAGTGCAGTTCGACCTCAGCGCGCTGATCGAAGACTGCCTGGATATCTTCCGCGCCAAGGCCGAACAGCAGCGCGTGGAGCTGATCAGCTTCATCCAGCCGCAAGTACCGCGGGTCATCAGTGGTGATCCGACGCGGTTGCGCCAGGCCCTGCTCAGCCTGCTGGAGAATGCCTTCAAGCAGACCGCCGAAGGCGAAATCCTGCTGGTGGCCGCGCTCGACAACAGTGGCGAACAGCCGCGCCTGCGCATCGCCGTACAGGACAGCGGCGATGCCCTCGACAGCAGCGAGCGCAACGTGCTGATGCACGCCGAACTGCACAGCAGCGACTTCCTTGCAGCCACCCGACTCGGCGGTCGCCTCGGCCTGATCATCGCTCGCCAACTGATCCGCCTGATGGGTGGCGAGTTCGGCATTCAGTCCGGCGGCGAGCAGGGCAATACCCTCTGGCTCAACCTCCCTCTGTCCAGCGAAACCCTGGAACACCCGACCAGCGATCTGGACGGCCCGCTACAGGGCGCGCGCATTCTGGTGGTCGACGACAACGAGACCTGCCGCAAGGTACTCACCCAGCAATGCAGCGCCTGGGGCCTGCAGGTCAGCGCGGTGCCCTCCGGCAAGGAGGCTCTGGCCCTGCTGCGCACCAAGGCGCACCTGCGCGAATACTTCGACCTGGTCTTGCTCGATCAGGACATGCCGGGTATGACCGGCATGCAACTGGCGGCCAAGATCAAGGAAGACCCGACGCTCAATCACGACATCCTGCTGATCATGCTCACCGGCATCAGTAATGCGCCCAGCAAGATCATCGCGCGCAATGCCGGCATCCGCCGCATCCTGGCCAAGCCGGTGGCCGGCTACACGCTCAAGGCCACCCTGGCCGACGAACTCAGCCATCGCGGCAGTGACCAGCCGCAATCGCAGACCGTGACGCAGGCCATCGAGCCGCTGCAGGTGCCCCGCGACTTCCGCATTCTGGTGGCCGAGGACAACAGCATCTCGACCAAGGTGATCCGCGGCATGCTGAGCAAGCTCGACCTGCAGCCGGACACCGCCAGCAACGGCGAGGAAGCACTGCGCGCCATGCAGCAGACGCCCTACGACCTGGTGCTGATGGACTGCGAAATGCCGGTGCTCGATGGTTTTTCGGCTACCGAGCAGCTGCGCCAGTGGGAAAGCGATGAGGGTCGCCCGCGCACCCCCATCGTCGCCCTGACCGCGCACATCCTCAGCGAGCACAAGGAACGGGCCCGTGCGGTCGGCATGGACGGCCACATGGCCAAGCCAGTGGAACTGTCGCAGCTGCGGGAACTGATCCAGCACTGGGTGATCGAACGCGAGCGCCGCCGCCAGCAGAACAGCCCCTCACTGCCAGCCAACTGAGCCGCCGCGCTACACTGCCCACACGTCTGAGCCGAGTGCCGCCATGTTTGCCGAGCTGTCCAGTCTGTATCTGAAAATGCTGGTGCTCTACAGCCCGTTCTTCGTGCTGTCGTGTTTCATCAGCCTGACCCGCGGCTACACGGTCAAGGAGCGCAAGCGCCTGGCCTGGAAGGTCGCCCTCGGCACGCTGATCGCCAGCGTTTCCCTGTACCTGTTCGGCGAACACATCTTCGTCCTGTTCGGCATCACCATCGACGCCTTCCGCATCGGCGCAGGCTCGGTGCTGTTCATCTCCGCCCTCGGCATGGCCCAGGGCAAGTCGGCGGTGCAGCAGGAAAACCTGCAGCAGGACGTGACCATCGTGCCGCTGACCATTCCCATCACCGTCGGCCCCGGCACCATCGGCGCCATGCTGGTGATGGGTGCCAGCCATCCGGGCTGGGACGACCGCTTGCTGGCGGTGATCGGTATCGCCGCGGCCAGCGTCACCGTCGGCGTGGTGCTCTATCTGTCCGACGGTTTTGAACGCCTGCTTGGCGACCAGGGCCTGCAGATCGTCAGCCGCCTGATGGGGCTGTTCGTCTGCGCCCTGGCCGCGCAGATCATCTTCACCGGGGTGAAGAACTACCTGCTGACCTGATCTGCGGCGATCCGTCGCAGTCGATATTTTTACAAGTCGCCTGCCATGCGGCTAAATCTGTAGTTCTGAATAGCCGGATTGCTGCCGCCACCGTGAACACCCGTCGCCCCTCACTCAACCGCCCCTGGGTTGCCTGGATCGCCTGCCTGGCGGTACTGCTCAACCTGCTCGGCGCGCCGCTGAGTCAGGCGAGCATGGGCAACGGCGAAGCCAGCTGGCTGATGGCCGGCTTCTGCTCCAGCAGCGATAGCGACCCAGGCGCCCTGGCCGAGCTGACGGCACAACTGGATCTGTTTGCCACCCCGGATAGCGGCAAACACAGCGACCATGGCCATACCTGCTGCTGTGCCGGTGCCAGCTTCGGCCTGGCGCTTAGCAGCAGTGCCGGCCAGTACGAGCAGCCGCCTGCCCAGGCTCCGCCGATGCCGGCATTCACCCAGCAACCTCAGACTTCGCGTTACCTGCTCAGCGCCACACCCCGCGCCTCACCACTCTGCTGACCTCCGCCGGCCCTGCCGGATCAGGCCTGTTGGCCTCTCCTGTCCATCGCCCAGGCGATGGCCTCGTCCTTGTCTTGCCGCTCGCCTAATGCGCCCGGCAAACGGAGTCAGCACCATGTCCAACCTCACCTCAGGCGGCATTCGCCTGCCCAAACGCGTACTGCCCAACCTGGCCATTCTGGAACAGGCTCTGAAAGACAACCTGCCCGTCGGCCCCAGCCTGCGCCCCTACTGGCACCAGCTGTTCGACATCTGCCCGAGCCTGCTGAAGCTGGATGCTCCGGAAGGCCGCAGCCTGCTGTACAGCTACCTGTACTGGGCCGCGCGGCGTCCGGCCCTGCCGAACTGGCAGTTCTACCTGGATGTCAGCCGCTGGCTGCTGCTCTCGCCCTATCGGCATCGGGTCAGCGACGAGCAACTGGATATCCTTCTGGATGCCTCGGCCCTGCGCTGGAGCGACCTCGATCAGGGCCCGACCCAGGCCATCCTGCTCTATCGCCGTGGCAGCGAGCAGTTGAGCCTGGCGCGCAAGCGCGGCAGCCGTGGCCGCCAGCTGGAAAGCCTGGACCCGAGCCAGGTCGAGCTGCCCACCGCCGACTTCGCCTGGGCCCTGCTGGAAGACGGCGAACTGCCCACCCACCCCAACTGGCAGGCACTGCCCGTGTAAACCTCAACGAGCGCCCGCCGGACGGCGGGCGCTACGCTTTCACCGGCAACTCACCTAGAATGCGCGGCCGTTTTTCCCGGACCCCGCCCCATGCAGCTCAACGCCCCCGCCCGTGCCCTGGGTATCGACTTCGGCACCTCCAACTCCACCGTCGGCTGGTTGCGCCCGGAGCAGGACAGCCTGCTGCCACTGGAAGACGGCAAGATCACCCTGCCCTCGGTGGTGTTCTTCAATCTGGAGGAGCGCCGCCCGGTCTACGGTCGCCAGGCACTCGGCGAATACCTGGAAGGCTACGAAGGGCGTCTGATGCGCTCGCTCAAGAGCCTGCTGGGCTCCAAGCTGTTGAAAAGCGAGACCACCGTGCTCGGTAGCGCCCTGCCCTTTCGCGACCTGCTCGGTTTCTTCATAGGCGAGCTGAAAAAGCGCGCCGAAAGCCAGGCCGGCCGCGAGTTCGAACAGGTGGTGCTGGGGCGCCCGGTGTTCTTCGTCGACGATGACCAGAGTGCCGATCAGGAAGCCGAGGACACCCTGCGGGCGGTGGCGCACAAGCTCGGTTTCAAGGACGTATCGTTCCAATTCGAGCCGATCGCCGCAGCGTTCGACTACGAGTCGAGCCTCACCCGCGAAGAGCTGGTGCTGATCGTCGACATCGGCGGCGGCACCTCGGACTTCTCCCTGGTCCGCCTGGCGCCGGAGCGGCGGCAGCTCAGCCAGCGCCAGGACGACATCCTCGCCACCGGCGGCGTGCATATCGGCGGCACCGACTTCGACAAGCAGCTGTCGCTGGCCGGCATCATGCCGCTGTTCGGCTACGGCAGCCGGATGAAAAGCGACGCGCTGATGCCGACCAGCCATCACCTCAACCTGGCCACCTGGCACACCATCAACGCCGTGTATGCCGCAGCCGCGCAACGCTCGCTGCAGAGCATGCGCTACGACTGCATCGAGCCACTGGGCATCGACCGCCTGCTCAAGCTGATCGAGCAACGCGGCGGGCACTGGCTGGCCATGCAGGTGGAAGAGAGCAAGATTGCCCTGAGCCAGGAAGATTGCCGGCACATCGACCTGTCGAGGGTCGAGCCCGGACTGCAGGCCGAGCTCAGCCGCCACCTATTCGAGGATGCCATCGAGCCGCTGCTGCAGCGCATCCACCAGAGCATTGGCGACCTGCTGAACAGTGCCGGCGTGCGCGCCGACCAGGTCGATACGCTGTTCTTCACCGGCGGCTCCAGCGGCGTGCCGGCCCTGCGCCACAGCGTCGC
>CALMID010000412.1 GCA_937863915.1 uncultured Pseudomonas sp. | reverse complement strand
CGGTATGCAACTCAATCGCCGGCGCACCAATACGCGCGGCCGCTTCGATCTGACGCGGATCGGCATCAGTGAACAGCGAGACCTCGCAGCCATGCTGGGCCAGACGCTGCACGGCATCGCGGATACGCCCCTCCTGCGCCAGCACATCCAGACCACCCTCGGTGGTCAGTTCCTGACGGGTTTCCGGAACAAAACAGGCATGCGCCGGACGAATCTCTTCGGCAAAGGCCAGCATGAACTCGGTAACACCCATCTCAAAGTTCATCCGCGTCTGCAGCACCTCACTGAGCACCCGCACGTCACGATCCTGGATATGCCGACGATCCTCACGCAGGTGCACCGTAATACCATCCGCCCCCGCCTCTTCAGCATCCAGCGCGGCCTTGACCGGATCAGGGTAGCGGGTACCACGAGCCTGACGCAGGGTAGCCACATGGTCGATATTGACCCCCAGCAGAATGCGATTGGCGGCAGTCACGATAAACTCCAGCGATAGTGAATAGTTGTAATCAGCTCTTGCGGAACAGCTCGCGGCTAACCAGCGGACGCCCACCCAGATGGGGCGCCAGAGCCTGGCGCATCAGACGCTTGGCCGCGGCGAGAACACCGGGAGTCTGCCAGTCAGCCTCATTCATGGCCAGCAGATCCGCGCCATGGAACAAACCTGGCTGCAATTGCACGACCGGCTCAAAACCGCAATCCGCCAGCCAGCGATAAAGGCCTTGCGGCTCTATCGGCTGACCATGTCGATCCTGATCCAGGGCAAATCCGTAACCCAGCTCATCCAGCAGACGCCACTCGAAGGCGCGCAGCAACGGCTCCAGCGGCCGCCCGGCGGCCAGTAGCGGCAGCGTCGCTGCATAGTGCTCGAACAACAAGGGATGCGGTACCTCTGCCGGCAGCAAGCGAATGAGCAGCTCATTGAGGTACAAGCCAGAAAACAGGGCATCACCGGCCAGCAGATTGGGCACTCCGGCCGGCTCCAGCCGGGCAACCGCTTTCAGCTCGCCACGCCCACGCAATTCCAGCTCCAGCGGAATGAAGGGTCTGACCAGGCTGCCGGCCTTGCCGCGCGCGCCCCGCAGCACCGCACGGCAGCGCCCATGCGGCGTCAGCAGGTCAACCAGTGCGCTGCTTTCCTTGTAGGCACGACTGTGCAGCACATAGGCGGCTTGCGCCTGGGAAAGCATCGACTAGCCCCAAGCGCCCTAGATGTCGGTGTAACCCAGCGAGCGCAGGGCGCGCTCATCGTCGGACCAACCACCTTTGACCTTGACCCAGAGGTTGAGCATGACCTTGGAGTCGAACATCACCTCCATGTCCTTGCGCGCATCCTGACCGATGCGCTTGATCCGCTCACCCTTCTCGCCAATGATGATTTTCTTCTGGCCGTCGCGCTCAACCAGGATCAGCGCGTGAATGTGCAGCACACGGCCTTCCTGCTTGAATTCCTCGATCTCGACCGTGATCTGGTACGGCAACTCGGCACCGAGCTGGCGCATGATCTTCTCGCGCACCAGTTCGGCGGCAAGGAAACGGCTGGAGCGATCGGTAATCTGATCTTCGGGGAAAAAGTGTTCTCCCTCAGGCAGATGGCTGGCCACCAGATTTTCCAGGGTATCCAGATTCTGCCCATGCAGAGCGGAGATCGGCACGATTTCCGCCTTCGGCAATTGCTGCGCCAGCCATTCCAGATGGGGCAGCAACTCGCTCTTGTCTTCCAGACGATCGGCCTTGTTCACCGCAATCAGCAACGGACACTCGACGTACTGGATACGCTCGAAGACCATCTGATCCTCGTCGGTCCAGCGCGTACGGTCGACCACGAACACCACCACGTCGACATCCTTCAGCGCCGTCGACGCACTGCGGTTCATGTAACGATTGAGCGCCTTGTCGTTGTTCTTGTGCATACCGGGCGTGTCGACATAGATAGCCTGCACGCCACCCTCGGTTTTGACGCCCAGCATGTTGTGCCGGGTCGTCTGCGGCTTGCGCGAGGTGATCGCCAGCTTCTGCCCGAGAATATGGTTGAGCAAGGTCGACTTGCCCACATTGGGCCGACCGACGATGGCCACATAGCCGCAACGGCTGACTTCTTGCTCACTCATGACCATTCTCCACGCCCAGCGCCACAAGAGCGGCAGCGGCAGCGACCTGTTCGGCAATACGCCGACTGGCGCCATGCCCCTGGGTCTTTTCTTTCAATAGATCGACGGCACACTGGACGAAAAACGTCCTGCAGTGCGGTTCACCCTGGATATCCACAACCTCATAGCACGGCAGCTCGCTGCCACGCGATTGCAGGAACTCCTGCAGTCGGGTCTTGGGATCCTTGTTGGTATCCACAAGAGTCAGACTGTCCAGTTCCTGGGTCAGCCAGGCCACTACGCGCTCGCGCGCCATGTCCATACCGGCATCCAGGTAGATGGCACCAATCAGTGCCTCCAGCGCATCGGCCAGAATCGATTCGCGGCGGAAGCCACCGCTTTTCAACTCACCCGAGCCCAGGCGCAGGTACTCACCCAACTCGAAGCCGCGCGCCAGAATGGCCAGCGTCTCGCCCTTTACCAAGCGCGCACGCAGGCGTGAAAGCTGCCCCTCACGGGCCTGGGGAAAGCGCTGATACAGCGCTTCACCGGCCACGAAATTGAGGATGGCATCGCCAAGGAACTCCAGACGCTCGTTGTTGCGCCCGGCAAAACTGCGGTGGGTCAGGGCCAGAGTCAGCAGCGCCTGATCCTGAAAGGTATAACCGAGCTGACGCTCAAGACGGCTTAAGGAATAACTCACGGCATGCGTACGCGGAATTCTTTGTCGAAACGCGCCACCAGATCGAGATTGCCAATCATGGGCTCACGCTTTTCGTACTTGAGATGAACCTTGAACTCGTTATTCACAACTTCAATCTTCATCGCATCCTCAATATTGAAGTCACGGATGCCGTTGACGGTCATCCCCTTCTGCATATGCGCATAGAAGTCGGCAGGCGAAGTGACATCCGCCATTCTCTCGGACTCGACAGCCGTGATCATTTTCGCTAGAGCCATGTTATCCATGTAATGCGGCATCATCTTGAATGCCGTGCTCGCAACAAAACCGACGATTGCCAGCACCATCAGCCAGCTGAGCATGGACAAGCCTTTCTGCGCCTTGATCGTAGCCATTACCTTCTCCTTACCGTGTACGTCAGAAGCCCCAAGGGCCTGCTATAGAGCTTAGCGAATCAAACCAACCCGTGTGAAACCGGGCAGATTGCGCATTTTCGGGTCCGCCCAGCTCATCCAGATGGCAAAGGCCTTGCCCACGATATTGCGGTCCGGGACCATGCCCAGCAAGTCGGGAGCGATCTTCGGATCATTCCAGTAGCGACTGTCGTTGGAGTTGTCGCGGTTGTCGCCCATCATGAAATAGTGACCGGCAGGCACCGTCCATTCACGATTGGGCTCGATGCGATAGCGGCGCATTTCCTTGCGAATCAGGTGCTCGACCTCACCCAGCTTCTCGCGGTAAAGCACTGCGCTACCCAACGTTCCCGGCACTTCGCCCAGCAACTGCTCAGCAACCGGCTGATCATTGACCAGCAGACGCTTGTCGCTGGTATAGCGAACCTTATCGCCAGGCAGACCAACCACACGCTTGATGTAGTTGACGCTCGGATCGCTCGGGTAACGGAACACCATCACGTCGCCACGCTGCGGATCCCCCACTTCGATGATCTTGGTATCGATCACCGGCAGACGAATGCCATAGGCGAACTTGTTGACCAAGATGAAGTCGCCGACTTCCAGCGTGGGCTTCATAGACCCCGAAGGAATCTGAAACGGCTCGAAGAGAAACGAGCGCAGCACCAGCACGATGGCCAGCACCGGAAAGAACGATTTGCCGTATTCGACCAGCAACGGCTCTTTGTTCAAGCGCTCGATGACCGCAACATCAGGCTCGGCCACCTGCCCTTCATAGGCACTGATCGCCGCCCGCCGCCGTGGAGCCAGCAATACGGCATCCAACAAGGCCAGCGCACCGCACACAGCAACCGCAATGACCAACAGCAACGGGAAATTGATCGACATGACGATTAGCTATCCACCTTGAGTACTGCAAGGAAGGCTTCCTGCGGGATTTCCACGCTGCCGACCTGCTTCATCCTTTTCTTACCGGCCTTCTGCTTCTCCAGCAGTTTCTTCTTACGGCTGACGTCACCGCCGTAGCACTTGGCCAATACGTTCTTGCGCAGCGCCTTGACCGTGGTCCGGGCAATGATCTGGCCGCCGATGGCCGCCTGAATGGCCACGTCGAACATCTGCCGCGGGATCAGCTCCATCATCTTCTCGGTCAGCGCGCGCCCTTTCTGATGAGCGCGATCGCGGTGCACGATCAGCGCCAGAGCATCGACCTTCTCGCCGTTGATCATCACATCCAGACGCACCAGATTGGCCGACTGGAAGCGATCGAAACTGTAATCCAGCGACGCATAGCCGCGGCTGACCGACTTCAGCCGGTCGAAGAAGTCCATCACCACCTCGTTCATCGGCAGGTCATAGGAAATCTGTACCTGGCTGCTGAGGAACTGCATGTCGCGCTGCACGCCACGCTTCTCGATACACAGAGTGATGACGTTGCCCAGGTGCTCCTGCGGCACCAGGATATTGGCCCGCACGATCGGCTCGCGCATATCGAGAATGCCCGCTGGATCAGGCAGCTTGGACGGGTTGTCGACGTACAGTGTCTCGCCGTTCTTCATCTCCACTTCGAACACCACGGTCGGCGCGGTGGTGATCAGATCCAGGTCGTACTCGCGCTCCAGGCGCTCCTGGATGATCTCCATGTGCAGCATGCCGAGGAAGCCGATACGGAAGCCGAAGCCCAAGGCGTCGGAGCTTTCAGGCTCGTACTGCAGCGCAGCATCGTTGAGCGTCAGCTTCTGCAGCGCTTCACGGAAGTCCTCGAAATCATCGGAGCTGATCGGGAACAGACCGGCGTAGACCTGCGGCTTGACCCGCTTGAAGCCCGCCAGTACCTCGACATCCGGCGTGGAGGACAGGGTCAGGGTATCGCCCACCGGCGCACCATGGATGGCCTTGATGCCGGCAATGATGAAGCCGACTTCACCGGCCTTGAGATCAGCAGTTTCCGTGTGTTTCGGAGTGAACACGCCCACACTGTCGACCTGATGGATCTTGCCGGTGGACTTGACCAGCACCTTGTCGCCTTTCTTGATGCGGCCATGACGCACGCGCACCAGGGAAACCACGCCGAGGTAGTTGTCGAACCAGGAATCGATGATCAGGGCCTGCAGCGGCGCATCGATCTCACCCGTGGGGGCAGGAATCACCTTGACCAGTTGTTCCAGCACATCGATCACGCCCATGCCACTCTTGGCGCTGCACGGCACGGCATCGGTGGCATCGATGCCGATGATGTGCTCGATCTCGTCCTTGACGCGATCCGGCTCAGCCTGCGGCAGGTCCATCTTGTTCAGCACCGGCATGACCTCAAGGCCCTGCTCGATGGCGGTGTAGCAGTTGGCCACCGACTGTGCTTCCACGCCCTGACCGGCATCCACCACCAGAATCGCGCCCTCACAAGCGGCCAGCGAGCGGCTGACCTCATAGGTGAAGTCAACGTGGCCGGGGGTATCGATGAAGTTCAGCTGGTAGGTCTTACCGTCCTTCGACGGATAGTGCAGCGTCACGCTGTGGGCCTTGATGGTGATCCCGCGCTCGCGCTCCAGATCCATGGAATCCAGCACCTGGGCTTCCATCTCGCGATCGGACAAACCGCCACAAATCTGGATAAAACGATCTGCCAGGGTCGACTTGCCATGGTCAATGTGGGCGATGATGGAGAAATTGCGGATATGACTCAGGTCACTCACGGATCAACACTCTAGAACGGCCAAGGCGGACAGTCCGCCAAAATAGCCGGGAAGTTTACCCGAAGCCCGCCCCAGGCGTCACGCGCGCCGTCGGCCAGCCCATGCCGGGAGGCACAGGCGCAGGCATGCATCGACAGCGCAGACGGCGTAAGCTTGGCCCTCTCTCTTATCGCCCGCCAGCGCCCTGGCCTGGGCCTTTCAGGCTTTCGCTTTCGAGGAACCGAGCATGAGCAACCGCCAAGCCGAAATCGCCGCCGCACTCGACGTCGTCCCGCCCTTTGCCGATCAGGCCGCACTGATCCGGGAAGTCGAGCGACGCAAGGCATTCATCAAGAGCTGTCTGCGCAACGCCGGCCTGAAAGTCCTGGTGCTCGGCATCAGCGGCGGCGTCGACTCCTCGACAGCCGGGCGCCTGGCTCAGCTGTCCATCGAGGAACTGCGCCAGGAAACGGGCGATGACGCCTACCGTTTCATAGCCGTGCGCCTGCCGCACAACGTGCAGCATGACGAAGCCGACGCCCAGGCCGCTTTGCAATTCATCCGCGCCGACATCGAGGACTGCGTCAACATCGCTGCCAGCGTGCAGGGTCTGGTCGAGCAGATCGATCACCTGGAGCCGCTGAGCGCCGCGCGCCGCGATTTCGTCATTGGCAATATCAAGGCACGCGTCCGCATGGTGGCGCAATTTGCCATCGCCAACGCCCACAACGGCCTGGTGATTGGCACCGATCACGCCGCCGAGGCGGTGATGGGCTTCTTCACCAAGTTCGGTGACGGTGCCTGCGACCTCGCCCCGCTCTCGGGCCTGGTCAAAGGCCAGGTTCGCGCCATCGCCCAATACCTCGGCGCCCCCGAGCAACTGGTCTTCAAGGTACCCACAGCCGACCTTGAAGAACTGCGCCCAGGCAAGCCGGATGAAGAAGCCCACGGCGTCAGCTATGCCGAGATCGATGCCTTTCTGCATGGCCAGCCTGTCAGCGAACACGCCTACACCACCATCGTGCGCACCTACGACAACAGCCAGCACAAGCGCCAGCTTCCGCTGGTGCCGTAATAAAACGGCGCACAACAAAAAGGCGGCCTTAGCCGCCTTTTTGTTGCCTGCCGATTACTCAGCCAGCTTGAAGGTAATGAAACTGGCGCGCCCCTGACGCAGCACACGCATCGACACCGAGCGTTTGGCCGGCAGCGCCTTGGCCACCTCGGCGAACTGCTTGGCCGACAGCACCGGCTGATTGTTCAGATGAGTGATCACATCACCCGGACGCAGACCAATCAGAGCGCCCGGCCCCTGCTGGACATCCTTGATCAGCACGCCGCCGACAAGATCGGCCGCCTGCTTCTGCTCCGCCGTCAGATCAACCACGGACACACCCAGACGGTTGCTGTTGCGCTCGACGCCACTCGCCTCATCGGCCAGCAACTGATTGCCCTCATCCGGCAGACTGCCGACCTCCAGACTCACGGTCTTGCGCTCACCGTCACGCATCAGGTCAAGAACAACCTTGCTGCCTGGCTTGAGCGCGCCTACCAGATGCGGCAGATCACCAGAAACCACAATCGGCTGACCATTGGCGGCAAGAATCACGTCACCCACCAGCAAGCCACCCTGCTGCGCCGGGCCCTTGTCCAGCACCTGAGCCACCAGCGCACCCGCCGGCTTGTCCAGACCGAAGGACTCGGCGAGATCCTTGTTCACTTCCTGAATCACCACGCCCAGCCAGCCACGACTGACCTTGCCGCTGGCCTTTAGCTGATCGGCCACCGACAGCGCCACATCGATCGGAATAGCGAACGACACGCCCATGAAGCCACCGGAGCGGGTGTAGATCTGCGAGTTGATCCCCACCACCTCGCCATCGAGATTGAACAGCGGGCCACCCGAGTTGCCCGGATTGATCGCCACATCGGTCTGGATGAACGGCACATAGTTCTCGTTCGGCAGGCTGCGGCCCTTGGCCGAAACGATACCGGCCGTCACCGAATGATCGAAGCCAAACGGCGAACCAATGGCCAATACCCACTCGCCCACTTTCAGCTCGTCGGACTTGCCCAGCTTGAGCGTCGGCAGGTTCTTGCCCTCAACCTTGAGCAGCGCCACATCCGTACGCGGATCGGTGCCGACCAGCTTGGCCTGCAGCTCACTGCGATCAGACAAACGCACCATGATTTCATCGGCATCGGCGACCACATGGTTGTTGGTCAGCACATAGCCGTCGGCGGAAATGATGAAACCCGAGCCCAGCGACTGGGCCTCACGCTGACGACCACCCTGCCCCTTGGGCATCTGCGGCATGCCACGCTCGAAGAACTCGCGAAACATCGGCGGCAGACCTTCGAGATCGGGCATCTGGCCATTGATGACCACACCCGGCTGAGCCACCTTCTGCCGCGTACTGATATTCACCACCGCAGGCGATGCCTGCTCGACCAGCTCGGTGAAATCCGGCAGCTCGGCACGCGCCACCAGCACCTGCGACAACATCAGCAACGCCGCCAACGCGGCTGAACATGACTTGAAACTTGGCATCAGTACTTCCTCGGATAAACCAGAGCGGAATTACACAAGCGGGGCGGCACCGGGCAGATACGCCCGCAGTACCACCGGATGCGCCCGGCGATCATGCGCCAGACGCGAATTCACAGCGCGCAGCGCCAGCCATCCAGCCAGCAGCCCCGAGCCACCGGCGGTAATCACCCAAGGCTCGGCCGCACCCAGCGATTGCACCAGGCCTGCACAGAAAAAAAACAGCAGCAACGGCAACAGGTAGACCAGCACGGCCGAACGCAGCAGCCAGTCTTCGGCGATACCGATCACCACCTGATCGCCCACCTGCAACTGCAGATCGCACAGTGCACGCACATGCCCATGGGAAGCGCGCACACCAATCTTGTCCATCAACCCCTGACCGCAACCGGCGTTGGCCGAACAGCCGCCGCAGGTTGACTGACGACGGGTTTCCACCCACACAGCACCTGCCTCAAGCGCCACCACGCGGGCCTGCTCCTCGATCATGGCTGACCTCCTGGTGCGCGCATCGACAGCGCCACTCGCTCCACCGTGGCGGGCGGCACTTCGCCCAGCACGGTGACCATGAATTGGCCCTGCGGCGTACTGTGCTGCCGCGAGTTGATCGCCGTCGGCCCGGCCTGACTATGGGCATCGCCTGCCTGCGCCTCGCGCAATGGCTCGATGAACACCGAAATCGAGGCCAGGCCGTCGCCATACACCTGAGTCAACAGTTCCTGACCACCCAGCGGGCTGGAGCGCCGCCAGGTCGCCAGGGCAACGAAACCGGGCGGCAACCAGTCGGCACGCCACACCTGCGCATCACGGGCAGTAGCCAGTGGCTCGATGTCGCGACAATCCCCGACAGCCTGCAACTGCTCGTCAGACGGTGCCTGCAGCTGTATCTCGGTAAATTGCAGACGCTCGAGCAACTGTCCCTGAGCACCCAGCAACAGCGAGCGCAATGGCAAACCGGTCTGACGATCAAGCGACAGCTGCATGGCATAGCGATGGGGGTCGCGCGGCAGCAAGGCCAGCTCCTCGACCTCACGCCCGGCAATGCGGTTGCTGCCGAGCAGACGCGGCTGGTAATGGGCGCTGAGCGCCTGAGCATCCAAATGGGTCAGGATCTGCTGGCGCTGAGGCAGCTGCAGCTCATCCGCAGAACCCGTCATGCACAGCACTCGACCATTCTCACTGAGGCTTTCGCGCGGCATCCCGTCCAGCTGGAGAAGACGTTCTCTCAGTTGCCCGTCAAGCGCGCGCCGCCATAACTGATGAGCGACGAAACTGCCCTGACGCTCATAGACAAAAGTGCCCTGGTAACTCTGCGAGGCCTGCGCCTGAATCATCCGCGCCAGACGATCCTCAGCCTCATCGGCCCAGAGCAGCGGCGCGCTCAACAGACCGAGCAATCCCAGCCACGTACGCATGATGCCCCTTAGCGCCCGTCCACACTGGCACCACGCGCATACGGCAAGGTGCCGTCGGCGGCAGCCGAACCGCCCTGCTGGGCATGCTGCTGCAGGTAATGCGGATAGCGCTGGCGCAACCACTCCGAATCATTGCCCGGGGCCGCTGCGCTGCGCGGTGTCAGCTGCGGCGACTCGCTGTAGCCGGCCAGAATCGCCGGTCCCTGCGTTTGCGGCTGGGTCACCTGCAGGTGCGCCGCCTGCTGAGCCAGCTGTGCACCGGCCAGTTCATCCTGGTTGTAAAGGCGCACACCACCGAGCACGGCCACAGTCACCGATGCCGCCACGGCCAGTCTCGCCCAACCATTGGTCCAGCGCGAAGCCTGGGGGGCTGATGTCATGCCAGGCACCGGTTCATCCGCCAGCGCCGCGCTGACTGCCGCGGCCACGCTGAAGTTCGGCAGCACCGCTTCGCGATGCAGAGCGGCGCGGGCCAGTTGATAGCGCGACCAACTGGCATGCAGCTCACCGCCAGCCTCGGCCGCCAGAATACGACGGACTTCCAGCTCATCGGCTTCGTTATCCATCAAGGCCGATAACGATTCCTGCAGGGCTTCACGACTCATGGCAGCTCCTTTCACGGCTGACACCGTTGGCTCAGGCGTCCTGCAGCAGCGGCTGCAGGGCTTTATCAATGGCTTCACGCGCACGGAAGATGCGCGAGCGAACCGTACCCACCGGACACTGCATGACAGTGGCAATGTCCTCGTAACTCAATCCATCGAATTCGCGCAGGCTCAGGGCCGTGCGCAAATCATCCGGCAACTGCTGCAGGGTGCGATGCACCGTGCTTTCAATCTCGTCACGCAACAACAGGCGCTCGGGCGACTCGTTGTCCTTGAGGGCATGATCGCCCTCGAAGAACTCGGCATCCTCGGCACTGATGTCACTATCCGGCGGCCGGCGGCCGCGGGACACCAGGTAGTTCTTCGCCGTGTTGATGGCGATGCGGTACAGCCAGGTATAAAACGCACTGTCTCCGCGAAAATTCGCCAGCGCCCGGTAGGCCTTGATGAACGCCTCCTGGGCGACATCCTGGGCTTCCTGGGGATCGTGCACAAAGCGCACGACCAGCCCGAGAATCCGGTGCTGATACTTCAATACCAACAGATCAAAGGCTCGCTTGTCGCCACGCTGCACGCGCTCAACCAGCTGCTGATCCTGTTCCTGGGTCAACATGCACACTCCTCGTACAACCCGAGGAAGCCTGCCGGACACCGCCGAAACATCTTGCAAAGATAGACAGGGGCACCGCGCAAAAGTTCTCTCCTTGGGTCACCTGATTGCATCATTGCCTGCAATCAGGTTCCGGCAGTCACTTCGCTGCCGGCAAAAATGATCTTGCTTCCGCTCATGCCGAGGGATGACAAGGCTATGGAACCCGGCGCCACGGGAAAGTTCCCAGACAAGGCACCGGCATACATCAAGCTATTGTGCCGCCCACCCCCTCTATATACTAGGGTCTGCCCCCGCGGATGCAGTCCATGAGCCAACACTTCCAACACGACGTTCTGATCATCGGTAGCGGTGCTGCCGGTCTGACCCTGGCTCTGACGCTGCCTGAACACTTGCGTATCGCCGTGCTGAGCAAAGGCGAGCTGGCCAATGGCTCGACCTACTGGGCGCAGGGCGGTGTCGCGGCGGTTCTGGACGAGAGCGACACGGTGGAGTCGCACGTTGCCGACACCCTGAATGCCGGGGCCGGCCTGTGCCGTGAAGACGCTGTGCGCTTTACCGTGGAAAACAGCCGCGAAGCCATCCAGTGGCTGATCGACCAGAACGTGCCATTCACCCGCGAAGACGAACAGGCCCGCGAGGATGGTGGTTTCGCGTTTCACCTGACCCGCGAAGGCGGTCACAGCCATCGCCGCATCATCCATGCGGCCGACGCCACCGGCGCAGCGATCTTTACCACCCTGCTGGACAAGGCCCGCCAGCGCCGCAATATCGAGCTAATGGAACAGCGCGTGGCGGTGGACCTAATCACCGAGCGCAAGCTAGGCCTGGCGGGCAACCGCTGCCTCGGCGCCTACGTGCTCAACCGTGCCAGCGGTGAAGTCGATACCCACAGCGCCCGCTTCGTCATCCTCGCCACCGGCGGCGCCGCCAAGGTCTATCTGTACACCAGCAACTCCGACGGTGCCTGCGGCGACGGCATCGCCATGGCCTGGCGTGCCGGCTGCCGGGTCGGCAACCTGGAGTTCAACCAGTTTCACCCGACCTGCCTGTATCACCCGCAGGCCAAGAACTTTCTGATCACCGAGGCGGTACGCGGCGAAGGCGGCCTGCTCAAACTGCCCAACGGCGAACGCTTCATGCAGCGTTTCGACAGCCGTGGCGAGCTGGCCCCGCGCGACATCGTCGCCCGCGCCATCGACCACGAAATGAAGCGTCTGGGGATTGACTGCGTCTATCTCGACATCAGCCACAAGCCGGCCGAGTTCGTGAAGTCGCACTTCCCCACCGTCTACGAGCGCTGCCTGAGTTTCGGCATCGACATTACCCGCCAGGCCATTCCAGTGGTGCCGGCTGCGCACTACACCTGCGGCGGCGTGGTCGTCGACCAGCATGGCCATACCGACGTACCCGGTCTGTACGCCATCGGCGAGACCAGTTTCACCGGCCTGCACGGCGCCAACCGTCTGGCCAGCAACTCGCTGCTGGAGTGCTTCGTCTATGCCCGCTCGGCCGCGGCCGACATCATCGCGCAACTGGATCAGGTCAGCCCCACCGACAGCCTGCCGAGCTGGGACGCCAGCCAGGTCACTGACTCCGACGAGGACGTGATCATTGCGCACAACTGGGATGAGCTGCGACGCTTCATGTGGGACTACGTCGGCATCGTGCGCACCAACAAGCGCCTGCAACGCGCCCAGCACCGCGTGCGCCTGCTGCTGAGTGAAATCGACGAGTTCTACAGCAACTACAAGGTCAGCCGCGACCTGATCGAACTGCGCAACCTGGCGCTGGTCGCCGAACTGATGATCCGCTCGGCCATGCAGCGCCACGAAAGCCGCGGCCTGCACTACACCCTGGATTACCCCGAGGTGCTCGGTGAAGCCCGCGACACTATTCTGGTGCCGCCCATCTACGGCGACTGAATTTCAGACACACCCGCAGGCGCCGATGCTGCACCGCCGGCAAGGCATCACAGGCGATGCACAGCCCACGGCGCCAGCGCTGACCCTTGAGGCGAAACTGCAAGAAGATTGCCGACGGCAACGCCAGACTATCGGGGTAAAGCTGAGCCGCCTGCCAGCCGTCACGCTCGCTGTAGAGCTGCCAGCCGTCGGCATCGTGGCGCAGGCCGCTGATAGCACCGGCATGCCGCATCAGCAGCTGACGCGGCAGCACCCACGCGGCGTGAAGCAGCAACAGCATGAGCAGAATGATCTGCCAGCGACCTGGCAACTCCGCCAGCAAGATGGCTAGGGCCGCCAGGGCGACGACCAGCAGATAGCCACCCAGCAACAGGCGCGAAGGGCGCCAGTGGCATTCGAAGGGTTCAATCGTCGACGTCATCGCCCGGCCCTCCCTGGCCGCTGGCGCCTGATCGCCCAGCTTTATTGAGGCTGAACGCGATCCAGGATCATCTTGACCATGCGCTTGAGATCGGGATCTTCCGGCTCTTCGCGCTGCATGAACCAGCCGAACATGTCCTGATCCTCACACTCCAACAGCTTGCGGTAGCGTGCCTGATCATCGGCATCCAGGGTGGCATAGACCTCCTGGACGAAGGGCACCAGCAACACATCCAGTTCCAGCATGCCGCGACGGCTGTGCCAGTAGAGTCGTTTCAGTTCGGTTTCATCGGCCATAGCGGGACTCCCATCAGTCGGCGCGCATTATAGCCGCAGCCTTGCCGCTCTAGCGCTGACTTTCCGCGACGGCCTCACTATGATGAACACCTCTAAGGGTTCAACAGCGTTATCCCATGACCACATCAGCGTTTTTCTGCCGCCTCGACCACGAAGCCGTACTGGCGGTACGCGGCCCGGAAGCGGCCAAGTTTCTCCAGGGTCAGCTGACCTGCAACCTCAATTACCTCAGCGCCACCGCCAGCAGCCTCGGCGCTCGCTGCACGCCCAAGGGCCGCATGACCTCCAGTTTCCGCATCCTGCCGGAAGGTGACGGCTACCTGCTGGCACTCGACGGCGAACTGCGCGACAGCCAACTGGCCGATCTGAAGAAATACATTGTCTTCTCCAAGGCCACCATTGCCGACGAAAGCGCCGAGTGGCAACGCTTCGGCCTGGGCCACTGCGACGCACTGCCGGCGGAGCTGGCTGCCCTGCTGCCGGAAGAAAACGACGCCATCCGGACCCATGAGCACCTGCTGGCAATCCGTCTGCCGGGAGCGCGCGCCGAACTGTGGACCCGCGCCGCACAGGCCGACGAACTGGCACAGTACCTGCGCAGTCTGCTCAACGAAGGCAGCCTGAACGACTGGCGCCTGGCGCAGATCCGCGCCGGCATCGGCCAGGTCGTCGGGGCCACCCGTGAGCTGTTCATCCCACAGATGATCAACCTGCAGGCCGTGGGCGGCGTGAGTTTCAAGAAAGGCTGCTACACCGGCCAGGAAATCGTCGCGCGCATGCAGTACCTCGGCAAGCTCAAGCGTCGTCTCTACCGCCTGAGCCTCGCAGGCCCGGCGCCTGCCGCCGGCAGCGAGCTGTTCTCGCCGGTGCACGGCAGCTCGGTCGGTGAAGTGGTTCTGGCCGCCGACGCCGGCAACGGCCAGTGCGAACTGCTCGCCGTGCTGCAGGAAGATGCGGTCAACGACGGCCGCATCCACCTGGCCAGCCTCGAAGGCCCGGCACTGCAACGGCTGGAATTGCCCTATACACTCAACGCTGACCAAGAAATCCAGCGCTGACTACACTGAATCAGGCCCCATCACTAAGGATTGCCCATGACCTCTCTCGCCGAAAAAGTTCAGCAGGAACTGATCCAGGCTATCGAGAACGACGAACTGGTCCTGCCGACCCTGCCGGAGGTTGCCCTCAAGGTACGTGAGGCCGCAGAAGACCCCAATGTCGGCATCGCCGACCTGGCCAAGGTGATCGGCAACGACGCGGCGCTCACCGCGCGCATCATCAAGGTGGTCAACAGCCCGCTGCTGCGCACCAGCAAGGAAATCACCGACCTGCAGATGGCCGTCGGCCGCCTGGGCATCAACTACACCGCCAACCTGGCCACCGGCCTGGCCATGGAGCAGATGTTCCAGGCCACCAGCGATGTGGTCGACAAGAAAATGCGCGAGGTATGGAACAAGAGCACCGAGATCGCCGGTATCTGCCACGTCTTGTGCAAGCACTACACCCGCCTGCTGCCCGATCAGGCAACCCTGGCCGGCCTGGTCTCGCAGATCGGCATCCTGCCGATCCTGACCTATGCCGAAGACCACAGCGAACTGCTGGCCGACTCGATCAGCCTCAACCACGTGATCGAGGCCATTCACCCGATCATCGGCGACAAGATCCTGCGCACCTGGGACTTCCCCGAACCGATCGCCTGCATTCCCAGCCAGTTCCTCGACTTCCAGCGCAACTCGGCCAAGGTCGATTACGTCGACATCGTTCAGGTCGCCATGCTGCAGAGCTACCTGGGCAGCGAGCACCCCTACACCAAGCTGGACTGGTCGACTATCCCGGCCTTCGCCAAGCTGGGGCTGGACCCCAACGTCGACATGAAAGAGGACGAAGACCTCTCCGACGCCATGGAAGCCGCCATGAGCATGCTCCAGTAAGCTGTCCGACCATGAAAAAGCCCGCCATCGGCGGGCTTTTTCATGCCTGTCTCATAAGGCTGGCAAGCGCCAGTCGATCGGCGTTTTGCCGCGCTGTTCGAGAAACTTGTTGG
>CALMID010000411.1 GCA_937863915.1 uncultured Pseudomonas sp. | reverse complement strand
GTTCCGACGCCAAGGGCAACCATGGCTTCCCCAACCTGACCGACAACGACTGGCTGTACGGCGGTGAACCTGAAACCATCAAGACCACCATCATGGGCGGCCGTCAGGCAGCTATGCCGGCTTGGGCAGCAGTAATCGGCGAAGACGGCATCAAGAACGTTGCCGCCTACGTGCGCAGCCTGTCTGGCCTGAAAAACCCGGAAGGGGTTGACGTTGCTGCAGGTCAACAGCTGTTTGCCACCAATTGTGTAGCCTGTCACGGTCCTGAGGGTAAGGGTCAGCACGCCATGGGCGCGCCGAACCTGACCGACAAGACCTGGCTCTATGGCTCCAGTTTCGCCCAGGTTCAGCAGACGCTGCGCTATGGTCGTAATGGTCGTATGCCGGCTCAGGCCGAGTTCCTTGGCAATGACAAGGTGCACCTGCTGGCTGCCTACGTGTACAGCCTGTCGCAGAAGAAGTCCGGGGAGTAAGCACTCCCCACCTCTGCCGCGACGCCCTGTCGCACACAGGCAGACCGCCATCAGGCGTACCATGTGATTCAGCTATAAGCTTATTCCAGTCAGGCAAAACCTGACTGGATACTTAAATAAAGCAGTGGTACGCCGTGATGACCGAACAGATCCCAGTCAAAGACGTCACTCCCAAGGCAAGCAACGGCAAGAACACCGTTGATCTCTATGCCAGCCGGGAAAAGATCTATACCAAAGCCTTCACCGGCGTGTTCCGCAACCTGCGCATGGTCGGCGGAGCCTTCCTCTTCCTGCTCTACTTCGGCACCGCCTGGATCAACTGGGGCGACCGCCAGGCCGTTCTATGGGACCTGCCCGAGCGCAAGTTCTACATCTTCGGCATGACCATCTGGCCGCAGGACTTCATGCTGCTGTCCTGGCTGCTGATCATCTGTGCCTTCGGCCTGTTCTTCATTACGGTTTTCGCCGGACGCGTGTGGTGCGGTTATACCTGCCCGCAGAGTGTCTGGACTTGGATCTTCATGTGGTGCGAAAAAGTCACCGAGGGTGACCGCAACCAGCGCATGAAGCTCGACAAGCAACCCATGAGCCTGCAGAAGCTGCTGCGCAAAAGCGCCAAGCACAGCCTGTGGATTCTCATCGGCCTGGTTACCGGCCTGACCTTCGTCGGCTACTTCACCCCCGTACGCGACCTGATCCCTTCCCTGCTCAACGGCGAGGCCGATGGCTACGCGTATTTCTGGGTCGGTTTCTTTACCCTCGCCACCTACGGTAATGCCGGCTGGCTGCGCGAAAACGTGTGCATCTACATGTGCCCGTACGGCCGCTTCCAGAGCGTGATGTTCGACAAGGACACCCTGATCGTCTCCTACGATACCCGCCGCGGTGAAAGCCGTGGCGCGCGCAAGAAAGACGCCGATTACAAGGCACAGGGCCTGGGTGACTGCATCGACTGCAAGATGTGCGTACACGTCTGCCCCACCGGCATGGACATCCGCGACGGCCTGCAATTCGAGTGCATCACCTGCGCAGCCTGCATCGACGCCTGTGACAGCATCATGGATAAGATGGGTTACCCGCGCGGGCTGATCAGTTACACAACTGAACACAATCTCTCGGGACAGAAGACCCACCTGCTGCGTCCGCGCCTGATAGGCTACGCCATTGCCCTGCTGGCAATGATGAGCCTGTTCGGCTATGCCGTGTTCAACCGTTCCCTCGTCGAGCTCGACGTCCTCAAGGACCGCGTGCTCTATCGCGAGAACGAAGAAGGCCGCATCGAGAACGTGTACAACGTCAAGATCATGAACAAGGCCCAGCGCGCGCAGACTTTCGTCATCGAAGTGAGCGGCCTCGAAGGCCTGCACTATGAAGGCAAGCGCGAAGTGACTGCTGCCGAAGGCGAAGTCTTCTCGCTGCCGGTGGAGCTCTCGATCGATCCGGACAAGCTGCCGTCGAGCACCAATGAAATTGTCTTCACCGTCAAAGCGGTCGACGACCCGTCCATCCAGAGTGACTCGGACAGCCGCTTCATCGGCCCGAGCGTACGTTGATAAGGTTGACCATGCAGTCTGAAGCCCCCGTTACAAGCCAGTGGTACAAGCAGTTCTGGGCCTGGTTCATCATTGCCATCCTGGCCAGCTCGGTCGTGCTCGGGCTTAGCCTGGTGTACATCGCTGTCAACGAGGGCGACAGCCTGGTGGTCGACAACTATTACGACGTCGGCAAGGGCATCAACCAGTCGCTGAAGCGCGAAGACCTGGCCAAGCGCCTGGGCATGCGCGGCACGCTGACCCTGCATGAAGACACCGGCATCGCTGAACTGACGCTGCAGGGCATCAGCAAGCCGCAACAGCTGGAGCTCAACCTGATCTCGCCAACCCAGCCGGAGCGCGATCGCCGGGTCATCCTGCAACCGGCCGAGGGCGATCTGTACCGTGGCCTGCTGCAGGACTTCCCCCAGGGCCGCCGCTTCATCGAAGTGCTCGGCAATGAAGGCGGCGAGCAATGGCGTCTGTATGAAGAGGAGACGCTGACGGGCAGCCAGCCCGTGCAGCTTGGCTACTGATTGATTGAGCGATGAACAGCCCCACCGCGTGCTTTCATTGCGGTCTGCCGGTCCCAGCCGGCAGCCGGTTTCAGGCCCGCGTGCTCGATGAGCCGCGGGCCTTCTGCTGTCCGGGCTGCCAGGCGGTTGCCGAGGCCATCGTTGCCGGCGGGCTCGACGGCTACTACCGTCACCGCACCGAGAATGCCAGCAACCCCGAAGCCCTGCCCCGCCAACTGAGCGATGAACTGCAGCTGTATGACCGTGCGGATGTGCAGGCCAACTACGTGCAGCATCAGGGGGAACTGGCCGAAACCTGCCTGCTGATCGAGGGCATCAGCTGCGCCGCCTGCGGCTGGCTGATCGAGCGCCACCTGCGCACCCTGCCGGCAATAGCCGAAGCCCAGCTCAACCTGTCCAACCAACGCCTGCAGGTGCGCTGGGCCGACAGTCAGCTGCCGCTCAGCCAACTGCTCGGCGAGCTGCGCAAGATCGGCTACGTCGCTCACCCCTATCAGGCCGACCAGGCCGCCGAACTGCTGCAGCGGGAAAACCGCCGCGCCCTGCGCCAGCTCGGCGTCGCCGGCCTTTTGTGGATGCAGGTGATGATGGCTGCCATGGCCACCTGGCCGGAGTTCAACCTCGACCTGTCGGCCGACATGGACCGCATCCTGCGCTGGACCAGCCTGTTCCTCACCACACCGATCGTCTTCTACTGCTGCACCGATTTCTTCAAGGGCGCCCTGCGCGACCTGCGGACCCGCCACCTGACCATGGACATCTCGGTGTCTCTGGCCATTGGCGGCGCCTACCTGGCCGGCATATGGTCCACCGTGACCGGCGTTGGCGAGCTGTACTACGACGCTGTCGGCATGTTCGCCCTGTTCCTCCTGGCCGGTCGCTACCTGGAGCGCCGCGCACGCGAGCGCACGGCAGCGGCCACCTCGCAGCTGGTCAACCTGCTGCCGGCCTCCTGCCTGCGCCTGGATGCACGCGGAAACAGCCAACGCGTGCTGGTCAGCGAGTTGAGCGTCGGCGATCAGGTACAGGTCCCACCGGGGCACAGCCTGCCAGCGGACGGACGCATCCTCGCCGGTCAGTCGAGCATCGACGAGTCGCTGCTCACCGGCGAGTATCTGCCGCTGCCACGCGCGGTGGGCGACAGCGTCACGGCCGGCACACTCAATGTCGAAGGGCCACTGACCATCGAGGTCCAGGCACTGGGCGCCGCGACCCGCCTGTCGGCCATTGTCCGCCTGCTGGAACGGGCCCAGGCCGACAAGCCGCGCCTGGCCGAACTGGCCGACAAGGTCGCCCAGTGGTTCCTGCTCATCGTGCTCGGGGTCGCGGCGCTGGTCGGACTGGTCTGGTGGCAGATAGACCCGCAACGGGCATTCTGGATCGTCCTCGCCCTGCTGGTTGCCACCTGCCCCTGCGCCCTGTCGCTGGCCACCCCCACCGCGCTGACCACCGCCACCGGCAGCCTGCACAAGCTCGGCCTACTGCTGACCCGCGGCCATGTTCTGGAAGGCCTCAACCAGATCGACACACTGATTCTCGACAAGACCGGCACCCTGACCGAAGGCCGCCTCACCCTCAGCCGCATACTGCCCCTGCGCGATCTCGACAGTGACGCCTGCCTGGCCCTGGCGGCTGCCCTCGAGAGTGGCTCCGAGCACCCGATTGCCCGCGCGTTCGGACGCGTGCAGCCCGCTGCAGAACTGATCAGCCATCCGGGACTGGGCCTGCAGGGTGTGGTCGACGGCCGCCACCTGCGCATTGGCCAAGCGGCATTCGTCGCGGAACTGAGCGGCCAGAGCGCCCCCGGGATTCCCGGCGATCAGGGCCAGTGGCTGCTGCTGGGCGACCAACAGGGGCCGCTGGCCTGGCTGGTGCTCGACGACCGTCTGCGCAGCGATGCGCCGGAACTGCTGGAGCTGGCCCGCCAGCGCGACTGGCGCGTACTGCTGCTGTCCGGCGACAGCTCGCCCATGGTGCACAGCCTGGCCACGCAACTGGGCATCGACGATGCCCGCGGCGGCCTGACACCAGACGAAAAACTGGCCGTGCTGCGCCAGCTGCACGACGAGGGACGGCGCGTGCTGATGCTGGGCGACGGGGTCAACGACGTCCCGGTGCTGGCCGCAGCGGATATCAGCATTGCCATGGGCTCGGCCACCGACCTGGCCAAGACCAGTGCCGATGCCGTGCTGCTGTCCAACCGCCTGAGCAGCCTGGTGCAGGCCTTCGCCATGGCCCGCCGTACCCGCCGCATCATTATCGAAAACCTGAGCTGGGCCTGCCTGTACAATGGCCTGATCCTGCCCTTTGCCGCCCTGGGCTGGGTTACCCCCGGCTGGGCCGCACTGGGCATGTCACTGAGCTCGCTGGTGGTGGTGATCAACGCCCTGCGCCTGAGCCGCTGATGAGCTTCCCGGAGATGCTATGCCCGCCCTGTATGTGATGATCCCCATCGCCATAATCGTGGTCGCCCTGGCCATCTGGCTGTTCTTCTGGGCCGTCGACAGCGGCCAGTACGATGACCTCGACGGCCCGGCCCACAGCATTCTGTTCGACGACGAAGACCCAAAGCACAAGGCCGGCGTCGAGCAGGCAGCCGACAAGCAGGACAAGACCCCCCCGCATGCTTGAGTTACTGCCACTGCTCGCCTCGGCCCTGATGCTCGGCCTGCTCGGCGGAGGGCATTGCTTTGGCATGTGCGGTGGCCTGATGGGTGCCCTCACCCTGGCCATTCCGCCCGAACAGCGCAGCCGTCGCCTGCAGCTGCTGCTGGCCTACAACCTCGGCCGCATCCTCAGCTATGCCTGCGCCGGCCTGCTGCTCGGCAGCGCCGGCTGGGCCCTTAGCAACAGCCCGCTGGCCAGCGGGCTGCGCATTGCCGCCGCCCTGCTGCTGATCGCCATGGGCCTGTACCTCGCCGGCTGGTGGAGCGGGCTGACCCGCATCGAGGCTCTGGGCCGTGGCCTGTGGCGCCGGATTCAGCCCGTGGCGCAGAGGCTCTTGCCGGTCACCAGCCTGCCCCGCGCCCTGCTGCTGGGCGCCCTGTGGGGCTGGCTGCCCTGCGGCCTGGTCTACAGCACCCTGCTGTGGGCCGCCAGTCAGGGCTCGCCCTGGCAATCTGGCCTGTTGATGCTGGCCTTCGGCCTCGGCACCTGGCCAGCCCTGCTGCTCAGCGGCCTGGCCGCCGAACGCCTGGGGCACTTCCTGCGCCGCCGCGGCGTGCGCCTGGCCGGCGGCTTGCTGGTCATCGCCTTTGGCCTATGGACGCTGCCCGGCCCCCACCAGCACTGGCTGATGGGCCACTGAGGCGCAATGCCTCACAACGGCACACAGCAGTCGCCAGCGCAGCGCCAGAGCGCTTGATACAGGTCAAGGCCCCTGCGGCGCCGATTCCCTAGACTCGCCCCATATTCACCAGATTCCGGGAACGCCGCCATGCTCGACGCGATCCGCTGGGACGCTGACCTGATTCGTCGCTACGATCAGGCGGGTCCGCGCTACACCTCCTACCCCACTGCCGTGCAGTTCCACGACGGCATTGGTAGCTTCGACATGCTGCATGCCCTGAAGGACAGCCGCAAAGCCCTGCGCCCGCTGTCGCTTTATGTGCACGTGCCGTTCTGCGCCAACATCTGCTACTACTGCGCCTGCAACAAGGTGATCACCAAGGATCGCGGCCGTGCCCTGCCCTACGTGGAGCGCCTGGAGCGGGAAATCGCCCTGATCAGCCGTCATCTGGATGACCGTCAGGTGGTCGAGCAACTGCACTTTGGCGGCGGCACCCCGACCTTCCTCAGTCACGATGAACTGCGTCAGCTGATGGGCGTGATCCGCCAGCACTTCCACCTGCTGGATGACGACAGCGGCGACTATGGCATCGAGATCGACCCGCGCGAGGCCGACTGGTCGACCATGGGCCTGCTGCGCGAGCTGGGCTTCAATCGCATCAGCCTCGGCGTGCAGGACCTCGATCCGGAAGTGCAGCGCGCGGTCAACCGCCTGCAGACCCTCGAAGAAACCCGCGCCATCATCGAGGCCGCGCATACCCTGCAGTTCCGCTCGATCAACCTCGACCTGATCTACGGCCTGCCCAAGCAGACCCCGGAAAGCTTCGCCCGCACGGTGGAGGAAATCATCCGCCTGCAGCCCGATCGCCTGTCGGTGTTCAACTATGCGCACCTGCCGGAACGTTTCATGCCGCAACGGCGGATCAATGCCGAAGACCTGCCGAGCCCGGCACAGAAGCTGGCCATGCTGCACAACAGCATCGAACAGCTGACCGCCGCCGGTTACCGCTACATCGGCATGGACCACTTCGCCCTGCCCGACGACGAGCTGGCCATCGCCCAGGAAGACGGCCGCCTGCAACGCAATTTCCAGGGTTATACCACCCACGGTCACTGCGACCTGATCGGCCTGGGCGTCTCGGCAATCAGCCAGATCGGCGATCTGTACAGCCAGAACAGCAGCGATCTGACGGTCTATCAGGACACGCTGGACGCCCCCGAACTGCCGGTACGTCGTGGCCTGCACTGCAATGCCGATGACCGCGTGCGCCGGGAAGTGATCCAGCGTCTGATCTGCGAGTTCGAGCTGCAGTTCGCCCCTATCGAGCAGGAGTTCGGCATCGTCTTCCGCGACTACTTCGCGGACGTCTGGCCGGACCTGCAGCAGATGGCCCGCGACGGCCTGATCAGCCTCAGCGACAGCAGCATCGACATCAAGCCGGCCGGCCGCCTGCTGGCCCGCTCGGTCTGCATGCTGTTCGACCGCTACCTCAGCGAGCAGAGCCGCCAGCGTTTCTCCCGGGTCATCTGATCCTTGCCGCCAAACAAAAAGCCCGCCAATTGGCGGGCTTTTTGTGAGTTGCCGATGTCACTCGTGTGCGCTGACGGCACCGATCTTGTGCACTGAGAGGTCGGCACCATAGTACTCCTCCTCCTGGCTCAGACGAATGCCCAGGGTCGCCCGCAGCAAGCCATACACGGCAAAACCGCCGGTCAGCGCAATCACCACGCCCATGGCGGTGCCGGCCAGCTGGCTGAGCAGGCTGACGCCACCCAGGCCCGCCAGCGCCTCCTGACCGAAGATGCCGCAGGCAATGCCACCCCACACGCCGCACAGGCCGTGCAGCGGCCATACCCCCAGCACATCGTCGATTTTCCAGCTCTTCTGCGTCGCGGTGAAGGCCCAGACAAACAACGCACCGGCAATGGCCCCGGTGATCAGCGCTCCGACCGGGTGCATGAGGTCGGAACCGGCACACACCGCCACCAGCCCCGCCAGCGGGCCGTTGTGCAGGAAGCCCGGATCATTGCGACCCACCAACAGCGCGGTCACCGTGCCGCCAACCATCGCCATCAACGAGTTGACCGCCACCAAACCACTGATACCCGCCACGGTCTGCGCGCTCATGACGTTGAAGCCGAACCAGCCGACGATGAGAATCCAGGAGCCAAGAGCCAGGAACGGGATATTCGAGGGTGCAAAGGCCACCAGGCGACCATCGCGATAGCGGCCATCACGGCGCCCCAGCAGCAGTACAGCCGCAAAGGCCAGCCAGCCGCCGACCGCATGCCCCCCCACCGAGCCGGCAAAGTCGTGGAACGGGGCGCCAAAGGTCGCTTTCAGCCAGCCCTGCACGCCGAAGTTGCCATTCCAGATCAGGCCTTCGAAGAACGGATAGACGAAGGCCACGATCAGCAGCGTGGCGCACAGCTGCGGACCGAACTTGGCCCGCTCGGCAATACCGCCCGAGATGATCGCCGGAATCGCCGCCGCGAAGGTCAGCAGGAAGAAGAACTTGACCAGGGCGTAGCCACTGTCGGCCGCCAGCGCGCTGGCCGGCTCGAGAAAGGTCACGCCGTAGGCAATCCAGTAGCCGATGAAGAAATAGGCCAGGGTCGACATGGCGAAATCGGCGAGGATCTTCGACAGAGCGTTGACCTGGTTCTTCTGCCGCACCGTGCCGACTTCCAGGAAGGCAAAGCCGGCATGCATGGCCAGCACCATCACGGCGCCCAATAGAATGAACAGGGTGTTGGAGCCGTGAATCAGGGTTTCCACGGCACTGTTGAGATTTTCCATTGACGAACAAGGCTCCGTCGCTAAAGGGTTGGCACCATATAAGTTCACGCAATACGCCAGACGCACCATATCAATGCATCTGCTTCACCCCCCCATTGACCTCATCGACGCCTGCTCCGTTGGCCGGGCTGCCTGCGCACACCACTGAATCGATCCAAAGCCTTGGTTTTGAGGGGTTTACTGCACTGAACGGGCATTACGCGCGCCGCAGGAGGGGTATGCGTCACCCAACCTGCGCACCATCACTCAGCAAGGTCCATGCCCATAAGAGTGCAACGCACCACAAGGGATCACGACGCCGGAATTGGCGGCCTTGCACGCAGCGGCGACAAGCCCGAAGCTAGACGCATTCGGCGATCACCCTGAGGAATGGCTTTGGATTGGCATAACCTGCTCACCCGCGAACGCTTGGGTAAAGTGCTGCACAGCTCGGAAGAACTGGGCCGCAGCCCCTTCCACAAGGACCACGACCGCATCATCTTTTCCGGTGCCTTCCGCCGCCTGGGGCGCAAGACCCAGGTGCATCCGGTCTCCAGCAACGACCACATCCACACCCGCCTCACCCACTCGCTGGAAGTCGGCTGCGTCGGCCGCTCACTGGGCATGCGCGTCGGCGAAATGCTGCGCGAGGATCTACCGGACTGGTGCGAGCCGAGCGACCTTGGCGTGATCGTGCAGTCAGCCTGCCTGGCCCACGACATCGGCAACCCGCCGTTCGGCCATTCGGGCGAGGACGCCATCCGCTACTGGTTCCAGCAGGCCGCTTGGCGCGGCTGGCTGGACGGCATGAGCGAAGCGCAGCGCGGTGACTTCCTCAATTTCGAGGGCAACGCCCAGGGCTTTCGCGTGCTCACCCAGCTGGAATACCACCAGTTCGACGGCGGCACACGCCTGACCTACGCCACCCTCGGCGCCTACCTGAAGTATCCCTGGACGGCACGCCACGCCGACGCGCTGGGCTACAAGAAGCACAAGTTCGGCTGCTATCAGAGCGAGCTGCCGCTGCTGGAGCAGATCGCCAACAAGCTGGGGCTGCCACAGCTGGAGCATCAGCGCTGGGCCAGGCACCCGCTGGTGTATCTGATGGAGGCCGCCGACGACATCTGCTATGGCCTGATTGATCTGGAAGACGGCCTGGAAATGGACCTGCTCGACTACGCCGAGGTCGAAGCCCTGCTGCTTGATCTGGTCGGTGACGACCTGCCGGAAACCTACCGTCTGCTGGGACCACGCGACTCGCGCCGGCGCAAGCTGGCGATCCTGCGCGGCAAGGCCATCGAGCACCTGACCAATGCGGCTGCACACGCCTTTGTCGAACAGCAGCACGCCCTGCTGGCCGGTTCACTGCAAGGCGATCTGGTCGAGCACATGCATGGCCCAGCCAAACGCTGCGTGCTGCAAGCCAAGGCCATCGCCCGTGAAAAGATATTCCAAGACAAGCGCAAGACGCTGCACGAGATCGGCGCCTACACCACCCTGGAAATTCTTCTCAACGCCTTCTGCGGGGCGGCGCTGGAGCAGCACGGCGGCAACCCGCCCTCCTTCAAGAACCGGCGCATTCTCGACCTGCTCGGCAACAACGCCCCGGACCCACAGCAACCGCTGTACAACAGCTTCCTGCGGGTGATCGACTTCATTGCCGGCATGACCGACAGCTATGCCACCGAAATGGCGCGGGAAATGACCGGACGCTCCAGCCCGGTCTGATCAGACCTGCAGCAGACGGTCGCGCAGCTTCTGGATCTCGTCGCGCAGCTGGGCGGCGGCCTCGAACTCGAGGTCGCGCGCCAGGCTGTACATCTTTTCTTCCAGCACGCGAATGCGCTTGGTGATCTCGCTGGGTGAGCGCAGCTCGCTCTCGTAGCGCCCGCTTTCCTCGGCCACCTTGGCCAGCCCCTTGCGCTTGCTGCCGCGTGCGCCGGGCACCACGGCACCTTCGAGGATGTCGCGGATATCCTTCTTGACCCCCTTGGGCACGATGCCGTGGGCTTCGTTGAAGGCCACCTGCTTGGCGCGGCGCCGCTCGGTCTCGCCAATGGCACGCTCCATCGAGCCGGTCATGCGGTCGGCATACAGAATCGCCCGACCATTGAGGTTGCGCGCCGCACGGCCGATGGTCTGAATCAGAGAGCGCTCGCTGCGCAGGAAACCTTCCTTGTCGGCATCGAGAATCGCCACCAGCGATACCTCGGGCATATCCAGCCCTTCGCGTAGCAAGTTGATGCCCACCAGCACATCGAAGGCGCCGGTGCGCAGGTCGCGGATGATTTCCACCCGCTCCACCGTGTCGATGTCCGAATGCAGGTAGCGCACCTTCACATCGTGGTCGGCCAGGTAATCGGTGAGGTCCTCGGCCATGCGCTTGGTCAGGGTGGTGACCAGCACCCGTTCCTCGACCGCCACGCGCTTGCGGATTTCCGAGAGCAGGTCATCGACCTGGGTGGTCGCCGGACGCACCTCGATTTCCGGATCGACCAGACCGGTCGGGCGAACCACCTGTTCGACCACGCGACCGGCATGATCGGCCTCGTAAGGCCCTGGGGTTGCGGAAACAAAAATGGTCTGCGGACTGATTGCCTCCCACTCCTCGAAACGCAGCGGCCGGTTGTCCAGCGCCGAGGGCAGACGGAAGCCGTACTCGACCAGGGTCTCCTTGCGCGAGCGGTCGCCCTTGAACATGGCCCCGACCTGCGGCACCGAAACGTGGGACTCATCGATCACTAACAGCGAATTCGCCGGCAGGTAGTCATACAGGGTGGGCGGAGCCTCGCCTACGCCCCGCCCGGACAGATAGCGCGAGTAGTTCTCGATGCCGTTGCAGTAACCCAGCTCCAGAATCATTTCCAGATCGAAGCGGGTGCGCTGCTCCAGACGCTCGGCGGCGACCAGCTTGTTCTCGCCGCGCAGGTAGTCCAGACGCTCCTTGAGTTCGACCTTGATCTTCTCCACCGCCTCCAGCAGCACCTCGCGGGGCGTCACATAGTGGCTCTTGGGATAGAAAGTGAAGCGCGGCAGCTTGCGAATCACCTCGCCGGTCAACGGATCAAAGGCCGAAAGGCGCTCCACCTCGTCATCGAACAGCTCGATGCGGATGGCTTCAAGGTCGGATTCGGCCGGGAAGATGTCGATGACATCGCCGCGCACGCGGAAGGTGGCGCGCGCAAAATCCATGTCGTTGCGCGTGTACTGCAGACCGGTCAGGCGGCGCAGTAGCTCGCGCTGGTCGAGTTTGTCGCCGCGATCCACATGCAGCACCATTTTCAGATACGACGCCGGATCACCCAGGCCGTAGATCGACGAGACGGTACAGACGATGATCGCGTCGGAACGCTCCAGCAGCGCCTTGGTTGCCGAGAGGCGCATCTGCTCGATGTGCTCGTTGATCGAGGCATCCTTCTCGATGAAGGTGTCCGATGACGGCACATAGGCTTCCGGCTGGTAGTAGTCGTAATAGGAGACGAAGTACTCCACCGCATTGTTCGGGAAGAAACTCTTGAACTCGCCATACAACTGCGCCGCCAGGGTCTTGTTCGGCGCCAGCACCAGGGTCGGGCGCTGCACCTGGGCAATGACATTGGCAATGCTGAAGGTCTTGCCCGAACCGGTGACACCCAGCAACGTCTGGTGCGACAGACCGGCCTGCAGGCCCTCGACCAGTTGACGAATGGCCTCGGGCTGATCGCCGGCGGGGGTGTAACGGGTGACCAGTTCAAACGCAGACATGCAGCACCTCGGCAATGGCATGTGACGCGCACTAAAGTTGTGCGTCAAAGCCTGTGTAAAAGCCTGCGGTCGTTGTCGCCCGCAGCAGGCATGGCCGCTATAATACGGCCCGTTTGCGCAACCCCCAACCTGGTTACGTCAGCGGGTGTTGCCCCCACCTTCTCTCAGTTCGAGCCGTCGCATCATGAGTCTGTTTTCCGCCGTCGAAATGGCCCCGCGCGATCCCATCCTGGGTCTGAATGAAGCCTTCAACGCCGATACTCGCGCCAACAAGATCAACCTGGGCGTAGGCGTCTACTTCACCGATGAAGGTCGTATTCCCCTGCTGCGCGCCGTTGCCGAGGCCGAAAAGGCCCGCATTGCCGCCCATGCTCCGCGTGGCTACCTGCCGATCGAAGGCATTGCCAGCTATGACGCTGCTGTGCAAAAGCTCCTGTTCGGCGCCGATTCTGCGCTGCTGGCCCAAGGCCGCGTGGTCACAACCCAGTCCATCGGCGGTACCGGCGCCCTGAAGAGCGGCGCGGACTTTCTCAAGCGCCTGCTGCCCAACGCCACTGTGGCCATCAGCGACCCAAGCTGGGAAAACCACCGCGCCCTATTCGAATCTGCCGGTTTTCCGGTACAGAACTATCGCTACTACGATGCCGCCAGCCACGGCGTGAACCGCGCCGGCCTTCTTGAAGATCTCAAGAACCTGCCGGCTCGCTCGATCATCGTCCTGCATGCCTGCTGCCACAACCCGACCGGTGTCGACCTCAGTCTGGATGACTGGAAGGCCGTACTGGAGGTACTGCGCGAGCGTGAGCATGTGCCTTTCCTCGATATCGCCTACCAGGGTTTCGGCGATGGCATCGAGGAAGACGCCAGTGCCGTGCGCCTGTTCGCCGAATCAGGGCTGAACT
>CALMID010000410.1 GCA_937863915.1 uncultured Pseudomonas sp. | reverse complement strand
AGAGCTACATCCCGCCCGGCCCGCGCCTCGGCGACAAGGGGCTGGAAGTCAGCCATGTCAGCAAGACATTTGGCGACCGCGTCATCGTCGATGACCTGGACTTCACCGTACCGAAAGGCGCCATCGTCGGCATCATCGGCCCGAACGGCGCCGGTAAGTCGACCCTGTTCCGCATGATCACCGGCCAGGAAAAGCCCGACAGCGGCTCCATCACGCTGGGCGAAACCGTGAAGCTCGCCTACGTTGAACAGTCGCGCGAAAAACTCGAGGCGAACAAGACAGTGTGGGAAGCCGTGTCCGATGGCCTCGACATCATCCGCATCGGCAACTATGAAGTGCCGTCGCGCGCCTACCTTGGCCGCTTCAACTTCAAGGGCTCTGACCAGCAGAAACGCGTCGGGGAATTGTCCGGCGGTGAGCGCGGCCGCTTGCAACTCGCCTGCACTCTGAAGGAAGGCGGCAACTTCCTGCTGCTCGACGAGCCATCCAACGACCTCGATGTGGAAACGCTGCGCGCACTGGAAGAAGCCCTGCAGAACTTCCCCGGCTGCGCGCTGGTCATCTCGCACGACCGCTGGTTCCTCGACCGCGTCGCCACCCACATCCTCGCCTTCGAAGGCGACAGCAAGGCCGTGTTCTTCGAGGGCACCTACACCGAGTACGAAGCCGACCACAAGGCGCGCCTGGGCGACCAGCAGCCGACGCGGATGAAGTACAAGCGCCTGAAGGAATGAAGAGAAAAACCGCAGTAGAGTTACTGTACTGGCTGCTGGCATTCCCCGTAGCCACTGTACTGCTGCTCGAACTGGTGCTACAGGCTGCCAGTTACGCCAACCAGCACTTCAGCGCCCAAGATGAGCCGGCCAGCTGGCTGACAGACAATTTGCGCATAGTAGCCATTGGAGACTCAAACACCTATGGCCTCTACCTGCAACCACTAGAGTCCTACCCCAAGCAGCTGGAATCGCTATGGAACAGCAGCCATGAGAAAAAGCTTGAAGTGATCAACCTCGGCTACCCGGGCAGCAACTCTTCGCGTGTGGTTGCCAACCTGCCGGAGGTTATCCAGCGACTGCAGCCAGACATCATTCTGGTCATGATTGGTACCAATGACGAATGGACTGCACCGATCACGGCAGCCGACGCGGTAAAACACCAGCAGCATTGGTGGTCGGCCCTGCAAAGCCACTCGCGCGTCTATCGACTCTACTGCCTGGTCACCACACCCCCGGCCGAACAGGTCAAGGCAGAACAATTTGATGTCGGGATGACCATGCGCGGTCAAGAACACCAGCACTACGACGCCAAGGCCGGCCTGCGCGAGAACCTGGCCTTCCTGATGCAACAGGCCCCGCGTTATGACACCCGCATTATCCTGCTAAGCTATGCAGCCGATCGCAGCTACTATCGCCTGGCCAACAGCATCCTGCGCGAAACCGTCCAGCAGCAGGGCTACAAGGATTTTATTGATGTCACGCCCGCCTTCGCCGGCCTGATGCCACCCAAAGGCGAAGCCAATGAGTATTTTTTCAATGACCTGCATGCTACGGCCAAGGGAAATGCCCTGGTAGCACAGACCGTACTCCTGGGACTCGAAACCCTTCTGGATGTTCGTGCGGAGAACACACAGTGAAGCAGCTGATCCTCGGCGGTGCCCGTTCCGGCAAAAGCCGCTTTGCCGAGCAATCGGCACAAGCCAGTGGCAAGACGCTGGTCTATGTCGCGACGGCACAGGCGCTGGATGACGAGATGCAACAGCGCATCAGCCATCACCAGCAGCAACGCGCTACAGGCTGGCTGACTGTCGAGGAGCCGCTTGCGCTGGCAGCCACGCTTCAGGCGCAGGCAACGGCAAACACCTGCATCCTGG
>CALMID010000409.1 GCA_937863915.1 uncultured Pseudomonas sp. | reverse complement strand
CGGTTTCGGCTCCTGACTGTCAGTCTGAACCTGCAAGTCAGTCTGCACACCGTTAATCAGGTTGCCGTTCGCATCAACCCCATAGCCCTGCAAGCGGTAGCCGAAGTTATCCACGATATAGCCGGACTTATCCGTACCAAAATAACCAGCGCGCGTGTAACTGACCGCCCCGTTATTACTGACGGTAAAGAACCCATTGCCATTGATAGCCAGATCAAGGGAGTTCTTGGTGTAGTTGATGTTCCCCTGATTGAACAACTGAGAAACGTCAGCCAGCAACACACCACTGCCCTGCGGGTTAGAGCCCGACCCCAACACCGAGGCCGCATAAACGTCGGCGAACTCAGCCCGCGACTGCTTGAAGCCAACGGTGCCCGCGTTGGAAATATTGTTGCCGGTGACATTGAGGTCACTGGTTGCAGCCCTAAGGCCGCTCAAACCGATATTGAATGACATCGCAAACTCCTAGACCGGCTCACCAGTCATTACTGACCAATCACTTGTACCTTCGACAGGCCGATGCTACCCAGCCCAGCCAGATTCAACATGAGCTCTCCACCACCCTGAGCAAGAGTGACGCTATCGACATTGGCAGGCAGCATCGTGGTAAGCCCCTTGGTTTCTTTACCGTAGGAAGCTTGAGCTTCGAATCGATACGAACCAGGCGGCAAGGTATTGCCGCCGGAGTCTTTGCCATCCCACATGAAGCTGACATTTCCTGCCGCCTGAGCCCCCAGATTCACACGACTGACCAGAGCACCCTTGCTGTCGTAGACATTGACATACACATTGCCACTACTGGCTGGCAGAACCGCACTTGCCCTGAATGTCTGCGAGGTGTCGACTTGCGCCTTGTCGGTCGGAACTATGACCTTGCGCCCGACCAGGGAAGATGCCTGCAGGGCCTGAGAGGACTGATAGCCGGTCAGCAGGCTTTCCATTCTGGTATTGAGCTTCTCGATACCTTCCACCTGACTGAACTGCGCCAGCTGGGCAATGAACTCGCCATTTTCCTGAGGCGAAAGCGGATCCTGGTTATTGAGCTGAGCCACCAGCAGGTTGAGAAACTCGTTCTTGCCCAGATCCTTATTGGTCTTGCTCTCGGTTTTCAGCTGGTACTGATCCAGCACGCTTCCGGTTGCATTGACGCCGCTACTAATACTCATGGCTGCTCAACTCCTTGCGCTTACTGACCGAGGGTCAGAACGCACTGCATCATCTGCTTGGCGGTATTCATCATTTCCACGTTGGTCTGGAAGGCCCGGCTGGCGGAGATCATGTCCGCCATTTCTTCCACCACGTTGACGTTGGGGTAATACACATAACCGCTGGCATCGGCGGCCGGGTGATTGGGCTCGTAGCGCGGCATCAGGCTGGCCTGATCCTCGATTACGCCAAGCACCTGCACCCCGGCACCGGAATTGTCCTGATCGGCAAACAGCGAGCCACGATCACCATTGGCCGCCTGATCGAAGACCGTGGCAAATACCGGATGACGGGCTCGATAAGTCTGATCAATGCTCGACGAGACCGTCTCGGCGTTGGCGATATTGCTGGAGATGGTATTCAGGCGAGTACTCTGGGCACTCATGCCGGTTCCGGCGATGTTGAAAACGCTCGACAAAGACATGGCTGCTCTCCGTTATTCGCCGCGCAAGGCGCCCATCAGGCCCTTGAACTTGCTGTTGAGGAAGGTGAAGCTGGCCTGGAACTGCACCGCGTTCTCCGCATAGCGCGCCTGTTCCTGCTGCATATCCACCGAGTTCTGATCCAGCGACGCATGCATGACACCGCGAAAGCGCAGGGCCGGATCAGCCACCTCGACACCTTCCAGAGCAAAGTGCTGTTCATGGGTACGCTGCATACGCATACCACCCTCGCGCTGCTGGGACTGCTCGGCCAGCACGGCTGAGAAATCCAGATCGCGCGCTTTGAAATTGGGGGTGTCGGCATTGGCAATGTTGTTGGCCAGCACTTCGGCCCGCTGGGCGCGAAAGTTCAGCGCCTGCTCATGGATGCCTAGGGCTTTGTCGAAGCTGATGCTCATGGCCGTTACCTGCCGATCTGTGGAGACAGCAAGAGTTCAGCAAAGCCCATGCCAAGTTATTTTTTTCAATATATTTCAATAACTTAAAAAATATAGAGTCCTATCCGGCAAGGCGAGCGGCAATCCTTATCCGCCTACCGGCAAGGGCGAACGAAAGGCGGGCGAAAAAAAAACGGAAGGCTCAGCCTTCCGTTTTTATAGGGTGCGACAGGAGTCATTTGACCTTGTAGATGATTCCCGGACTGCACTGCACCATCTGGTAAAGATCCGGCAAGCCATTGAGCGCCTCGGATGCCCCCAGGAACAGATAGCCTCCCGGCTTCAACGTGGCATGAATCCGCGTGAGGATGTCTTTCTTCACCTCGGCCGAGAAATAGATCAGCACATTGCGGCAGAACACCACATCGAACTTGCCCAGACTGGCGTAGCTGTCCAACAAATTCAGGGCACGGAACTCGACACGATTCTTGATCGCCGGCTTGAGCGCCCAGCGCCCAGGCCCCTTGGCATCGAAGTAGCGATTCAGTCGCTCCTGCGACAGACCACGCCCCATCGCCAGGCTATCGTACTCACCGGATTTGGCCGCATTGAGCATGGAGCCGGAAAGATCGGTGGCGACAATCTGCACGCCCGCCTTGAGCTGACCAAGATTGGTCTTCTCGAACTCATCCAGCGTCATCGACAGCGAATAGGGCTCCTGACCGGAGGAGCTGGCCGCCGACCAGATGCGCAGACGCTGACCAGGATTGGCCTTGATCAGCTCTGGCAGGACGCGCGTCTTCATCACCTCGAAGGGATAGGTGTCACGAAACCACAGGGTCTCATTGGTGGTCATGGCATCGACCACCTGCTCCTTGAGACCACCACGTGGCTGAGCCTGCATGCGCTGAACCAGCTCGCCCAAGGTCTTGATACCTTGCTGTTCCATCAGCTTGTTCAGGCGGCTGGACACCAGATACTGCTTGTTGCTGCCCAGCAAGATGCCGCAGGCCTTCTCCAGAAAGACACGAAACAGCTCAAAATCGGCGTTTACAGACACTACTCAGGCCTCGCCCGACTGCTTTTATCTGCCAAGAAAACCATCTCAGCCCCCATCCACGGCATTGATGCGATCAATTACCCGCGCCGCCAATTCATCAGGTTTGAATTTGGCCAGGAAATCATCCGCACCCACTTTCTTGACCATGGCCTGGTTGAACACCCCAGACAGAGAAGTATGCAGGATGATATGCAGTTTCTGCATGCGCGGATCATTGCGAATCTCGGCAGTGAGGGTATAGCCGTCCATTTCCGGCATCTCGATGTCGGAGATCAACATCAGCAACTCACGCTCCGGCGACTTGCCTTCCTGCACCATGTTGAGCAGATAGTTGTAGGCCTCGCGGCCGTCGTTGAGGGCCACCACCTCCACCCCGACAGTCTCCAGGCAACGCACAACCTGCTTGCGCGCCACCGAAGAGTCATCGCAAATCAGCACGCGTTTGGATACCGCACGGCTCTGCGTGGCAACGTCAATCACACCCTCAGAAATGGCCTCATTGGTCGGCGAAACTTCGGCGAGAATTTTCTCCACGTCGATGATTTCCACCAACTGCTTGTCGACCCGCGTCACTGCCGTCAGGTAATGCTCGCGTCCGGTTCCCTTGGGTGGCGGATGGATCTCCTCCCAGTTCATGTTGACGATTCGCTCAACCGACTGGACCAGAAACCCCTGAATC